>NZ_JBSHDN010000073.1:0-30229 GCF_053616335.1 Nocardiopsis sp. NPDC055824 | reverse complement strand
CCGGCCGCCGTCGCGGAACCGGCCGCGTCCGCGGACGGCGTCCGCCGGGCCCGTCCGCCCCGGACGGGCGCCCCGACCCGGGGCGCCCCGGGTGCGTCAGGCGGCGTTCTCGCGGCGCTTGCGCACGGCCTCGGCGAGCTGGTTCAGCACCTCGCCGGTGGTCTCCCACCCCATGCACTTGTCGGTGATCGACTGGCCGTAGGTGAGGTCGGCGGGGTCGCCGAGCTTCTGGGCGCCCTCGACGATGAAGCTCTCCAGCATGACGCCGATGACGCCCTTCTGGCCCGCGGCGACCTGGGCCGCGATCGCGGAGGCCACGCCCGGCTGGCGCTTGTGGTCCTTGCCGCTGTTGGCGTGGCTGGCGTCGATCATGAGGCGCCGGGGCAGGCCCGCGTTCTCGATGACGTCGAGGGCGGCCCCGACCGGCTCCGTGTCGAAGTTGGGGCCGCTGCGGCCGCCGCGCAGGATCACGTGGCAGTCCGGGTTCCCCTCCGTGACGACGACCGACCCGGCCCCGGCCGGGTCGACGCCGAAGAAGGTGTGCGAGGCGGAGGCCGCGCCGACCGCGTCCACCGCGACCTGCACGTCGCCGTCCGTGCCGTTCTTGAAGCCCACGGGGGTGCTCAGGCCGCTGCTGAGCTGGCGGTGCACCTGGCTCTCCGTGGTGCGGGCGCCGATGGCCCCCCAGGAGACGACGTCGGCGATGTACTGCGGGGTGATGGGGTCGAGGAACTCGGTCCCGGCGGGCAGGCCGAGGGAGTTGATGTCGAGGAGGAGCTTGCGGGCGGTGCGCAGGCCGTGGTGGACGTCGTAGGTGTCGTCCAGGTGCGGGTCGTTGATGAGGCCCTTCCAGCCGACGGTGGTGCGCGGCTTCTCGAAGTACACGCGCATCACCACGCACAGGTCGTCGCGCAGGGAGGGCACCAGCTCGGCCAGCCGGCGGGCGTAGTCCAGGGCGGACTCGGGGTCGTGCACCGAGCAGGGGCCGACGACGACCAGGAGCCGGTCGTCCTCACCGTCCAGGACGCGCTTGACCTCGGCGCGGGACTCCTCCACCAGGGCGCTGCGGTCCGGGCCCAGCGGGAGTTCTGCGAGCAGGTCCCGGGGGGCGATGAGCGGCTTGTAACTCGCCACCCGTGTGTCGTTGGTGCTCGGCATCGTGTAGTTCCCCTTGGTCCCGTCTGTCCATGTATCGCACTGCTGTCACGCTGTCGCCACGAAAACACTAGCGCGGCCGTGCGTGCGGGGAGGCGTCGATCCGGAACACCGGCGCCGGTCACGGGATGGGAAACGCCACACCCGCCGAGGGGGGAAATCGGGTGTCTCGCGATGTGGGACGCCATTCCCGTGGAAATCCGCGGCAATGGCGGACGGAACCGCCGTCCGGGCCCGGGGGCTCAGTCCTTCAGGCCCGGGAGGTCCTCCTCCCAGAACTCGTGCGGATTGCGGGTGCCGTCGACGACCGCGCCGCGTTCGGACTCCGCCGCGCGCAGCTGCACGCGGCGGATCTTACCGGACACGGTTTTGGGCAGGTCGGCGAACTCCAGGCGGCGGACCCTCTTGTACGGCGACAGCCGCGTGCGGGCGTGGAGCAGGATGGCCCGCGCCGTGGCCGCGTCGGGCGGCGCCCCCTCGGTCGGGGTCACGTACGCCTTGGCGACCGACAGGCGCAGCGGATCCGGCGAGGGCACCACCGCGGCCTCGGCCACGTATTCGTGCTCGAGCAGGACGCTTTCGAGTTCAAAGGGTGAGATGCGGTAATCCGAGGCCTTGAAAACATCGTCGATCCGACCGATATAGGTAATGTGCCCGGTCGAATCCCGGCTCGCGATGTCACCGGTGCGATAGCGCCCCCGACGGGTCAGTTCCCGGGTGAGGGCCGGGTCGTCGTCGTACCCCTTCATGACCCCGACGGGACTCCGGGTCATGTCCACGCAGATCTGCCCGGTGTCGGACGGCTCGTCGGTGACCGGGTCGGCCAGCACGATGTCGTAGCCGGGCATGGGCCGCCCCATCGACCCGGGGAGGACCTCCTGGCCAGGCCCGTTGCCGATGACCAGCGTCGTCTCGGTCTGGCCGAACCCGTCGCGGACGGTCAGCCCCCACGCCTCCCGCACCCGGTCGACCACCTCGGGGTTGAGCGGCTCGCCGGCGGACAGCGCCTCGCGCAGCCCCACCTTCCACCCGGCCGGGTCGGCCTGGACGAGCATCCGCCACACGGTGGGCGGTGCGCACAGGGTGTCCACGCCGCAGCGCACCACCTCGTCGAGCAGCCGTCCGGGGTCGAACCGCTCCTGGTTGACGACCAGGACCGTCGCCTCGGCGTTCCACGGCCCGAACACGCTGCTGTAGGCGTGCTTGCCCCACCCGGGGGAGGACACGTTGAGGTGGATGTCGCCGGGGCGGACGCCCAGCCAGTACATGGTGGACAGGTGGCCCACGGGATAGGACCGCTGCGTGTGGGTGACCAGCTTGGGCCGCGACGTCGTCCCGGACGTGAAGTACAGCAGGAGCGGGTCGTCCGGGCCGGCGTGGTGAGGGGGGTGGAACTCCAGGGCGGCGTGCTCGGAGTCGGCGTAGCTCAGCCACCCGTCCATGTACCCCACGCAGATCCGCGTCCAGTGGCCTCTGAGCTGCGCGAACTTATCGGTCTCGGCGACCGAGCAGACCACGTGCGCGATCTCTCCCCGCTCCAGCCTGTCCACCAGGTCGCCCTCGGACAGGGCGGTGGCCGTCGGCGTGACGACCGCCCCGAGCTTGACCGCCGCCAGGGTGGTCTCCCACAGCTCCACCTGGTTGCCGAGCATCACCATGATCCGGTCGCCGGCGCGGACGCCCTGGCCGAGCAGCCAGTTCGCCACCTGGTTCGAGCGCTCCGACAGGTGGCGGTAGGTGTACCTGGCCTCGCTGCCGTCGTCCTCCACGATCCACAGGGCGGTCCGGTCCGGGCGCCGCTCGGCGACCTCGTCGAAGTAGTCCAGCGCCCAGTTGAACACGTCCGGTCTCGGCCAGGTGAACTCGCGGTGGGCGGCCTCCTGGTCCGTGCGGTGCGCCAGGAGCAGGTCCCGTGCGGCACGGAACTCCGCGGCGCCCTCGGCGGCCATCTCTCTCGACATGTCTGGCGACCTCCGGTTCAGGGACAGGGCGCCGACCGCACTGTCCGCGGACTCCGCCCGGAGAGGGCGGTGGAACGGGTGTGCCCCGCTGGTCCTACCCGGGATGCGCGCCCCCGACGCCTCCCCTGGGGGCGCCCCGGCTGGCTCTAGGATGTGTGGACATGGAGGAACTGCGCGGACACCACGGAACCTGGCGGATCGACGACGAGACGGTCCGCATCCGTTTCGAGTCCGGCCGCAAGGTCCCCACGCTGCTCAAGTCCCTGGGAAGCTGCACGGTGCCGTTGGCGGCCGTCCGCGAGGTGGATTTCGACCGGGGCGACCGCAAGCACGGGTGGCGCCTGCGCCTCGGGCTCGCGGACGGCGCCGACCCGTACGCGGCCCTGGGGTTCCCCGGCCGGGACTCCTCCACCCCGCTGCTGCTCACCGGCCCCCACGACACGGAGCTCGTCGCGGAGTACCTCTCCGAGCAGATCGCCTCCTCGGCCCGCTACGCCGGGGAGACCCTCGCCGGGGAGCTCGACCCCCGGCAGGTCGCCCTGGGACTGGTCGGCAAGCCCCCTCTCCAGGTCCGCACCGCGGAGGGCTCGGCGTCCTTCGACGGCGCCCGGGTGCGCCTGCAGTGGGACGGCTGGCTGGCCAGCACGGCCAAGGAGAAGGAGAAGGCCCGCGACTACCGGCTGTCCGAGGTCCTGGAGGCGGAGTGGCGGCCCCCCGTGGACGTCACCGAGGGCCACCTGCGGATCGTGCTGCGCGGCGTCACCCTCCCGGGGGCGACCGAGCTCGCGAACGACTTCTTCACCCTGGCCTCGCACGGGACGAAGGGCAGTGAGGAGACGCTGCTGATGGCGGCCACCCTCAACGCCCACATCCGGGCCGCGGACGTACCGGGGGAGGGTCCCGCGGCCCTGGGCGCCGGCGCCGGCCCCCAGGCCGACGACGGCGGAGGCGAGGCGGTCTTCGCCACGATCCGCGAACTCGGGCGCCTCCACTCCGAGGGGCTGCTCACCGACGAGGAGTTCAGCGCGAAGAAGGCGCAGCTCCTCGACCGGCTCTGACCGCGTTCCGGCGCCCCGGGACCGGCCGGGCCCGGGACGGCGGTGGGCGGGCCGGCCCGGCGCGCTCCGCCGCGGTCCGCCCGCGGGCGCGGCCGGAGCTCCCGGCGCGCCCCCGCACACCATCCCCAGCTCCCGCCGGGACCCCGGCGGGAGGCCGCATACAGGAAAGGGCTCACGCCTTGCGCACTCTGTACCCGCCCATCGAGCCGTACGACTCGGGCATGCTCGACGTCGGCGACGGACACCGCGTCTACTGGGAGCTGTGCGGCAACCCCGAGGGCAAGCCCGTGGTGTTCCTGCACGGCGGGCCCGGCGGCGGCTGCGTCCCCGACCACCGGCGGCTGTTCGACCCGGCACGGTACCGGATCCTGCTGTTCGACCAGCGCAACTGCGGTCGCTCCACGCCGCACGCCGGCCAGATGGACACCGACCTGTCCACCAACACCACGTGGGCGCTGGTGGAGGACATGGAGCGCCTGCGCGAGATGATCGGCGCGCAGAGCTGGCAGGTCTTCGGCGGCTCGTGGGGGAGCTGCCTGGCACTGGCGTACGCGCAGAAGCACCCGGAGCGCGTCAGCGAGCTCGTCGTCCGCGGCATCTTCACGCTCCGGGACGAGGAGCTGCGCTGGTTCTACCAGGAGGGCGCCTCGAACCTCTTCCCGGACCTGTGGGAGTCCTACCTGGCGCCGATCCCGGAGGAGGAGCGCGACGACCTCGTCGCCGCCTACGCGCGGCGCCTGGCCTCCCCCGACCGGGAGGTCCGGCTGGAGGCGGCCCGCGCGTGGAGCGTGTGGGAGGGGTCCACGGTGACGCTGGTGCCCGACCCGTCCCTGCGGGAGCACCACGCGGACGAGGAGTACGCGCTGGCGTTCGCCCGTATCGAGAACCACTACTTCGTCAACAAGGGGTTCCTGGAGCCGAACCAGCTCGTGGACGGGGCCGAAGCGATCCGGCACATCCCCGGCGTGATCGTGCAGGGCCGGTACGACGTGTGCACGCCGGTGCGCACCGCCTACGACCTGCACAAGGCATGGCCCGAAGCGGAGTTCCACATCGTGGACGACGCCGGTCACGCCTTCAGCGAGCCGGGCATCCTCGACCGCCTCGTCGAGGCGACCGACCGCTTCGCCGGAGAGTGAGCCCGGAGCTCGGGGCGCCCGTCACGGGGCCCCGGGCGGCCGGCTCCGGTCCCGGGGCCCCGTGACGGGGTTCCGGCCCCGGACCCGCGCTCAGTAGAGGGCCCGGCAGGGGCCCTCCTGGGCCGTGACGCCGTCGGCGGGGCCGGTCTGCGCGAACTGTGCGAGCTGCGCGCGGCCCCGGTGCCGCGACAGGTTCCACGAGGCGAGGCCCTCCTCCCCCGCGTCGTCCAGGCGGTACGCGATCCCGCTCAGGGCGCACGCGCGGTCACCGCCCTCCAGCTCCACCAGGGCGGGCAGGGCGTCGGCGGACAGGTCCCTCAGGTACCACGTGTCGACCTGTGTCAGCTCCAGGTCGTGGTGGCTCTCCGCGATGCGCAGGTCGGGGTTCCCGTAGGCGAACACCGCCAGGGCGACGCCGGCCAGGGCCGCGGTGCCCCTGGGCAGCCAGGCGGCGCGGCGGCCCAGGGTGTTGAGGACCCCGGCCGCGATCACCAGTCCGAACACCCCGGCGCTCCACACGATCCACGCCTCGGCGCTGATCCGCAGCCGCGTCAGGCCGAAGGCGTCGATGTAGAGCTGGAGCCGCATCATCGCCGAGGCGAGGATGACCAGGGTGAGCACGCACAGGAGCCCGAGCAGGGCGTTGCGCAGTGTCCGGGTGGCCGCGGGCCGGGACGGCAGGACGTACACGGCGACCGCGATGACGCACAGCACCAGCAGGCTGACGACCACCAGCTGGAAGAAGCCCTGGCGCGCGTACTCGGCGTAGGTGACCCCGGCGACCCGCTGGACGTGGTCGTCGCCGCCGAACATGGCGACTGCCTGCACCCCGAGGAACGCGGTGAACAGGGCGACCAGCGCGCCGAGCGGGATGGTCCACACCCAGACGGGCAGCGAGGGGGAGGCGGGCCCGGCCCCGGCGGGCCGGGCGGGTGCGTTCCCCGGGGCGCGGCGGCGCCTGGCGGCCAGGACGGCGGACCCGGTGAACAGGACGGCCGCCAGCATCGCGAACAGCCGGGAGAACCCGTCGAAGAACGTGCTCCCCGAGAACGCCCCCTCGAACAACCGCGCGATGTAGCTCGCGAAGACCGCGTCGGCGAAGGAGAACAGCAGGCCGAAGACGAGCAGGAGCGCGCCGGTGACGAGTGTGGTGAGCAGGACTGGGCCGGCCAGGCGCCGTCCGCGGCCGCTGCGCAGGGGGCCCACCAGGAACAGGGGGGTGGAGGGCAGGTTGCGGAACAGGCCGAGCGAGCCGCTGACGACCCCGACCGCGCCCTCGCGCGAGGAGGGGTTGCGTACGGAGAACGCGAGCGAGGCGAAGAAGAAGGACGAGGTGAGCGTCCAGAACAGCACCCAGCCCGCGTCGCGCAGGACCGCCGTGAGGAGCAGGGCGGCGGCGATCACGCCGTAGCCCGCCGACCAGGCGTGGGCGTAGCGGTCGGGGCGCGGCTCGCCGGCGTCCCCGCCGCGGGCGGTGACGGGGGCGGGCGGGGCCGCCGGTCCGGCGGCGCCGGTGTCGGGGGCCGGCGCCGGGGCGTCCGGCGTTCCGGTGCGGGTGGGCCCGGGGCCGGACGGGTCGGTGCCGGTGTCGGCGGCCGTGTGCTGCTCCGCCCCGTCCTGCCGGGCGTCCGCGTCCGCCTGTGTCTGCGCGACGCCGGTCTCCTGTGCCTCTGCGTCCCCGGTCTCTCGGGCGTCCCCGGCCTCCTGTGCTGCGCCGGTCGTCCCCGCCGCGACGGCGGAGCCGTCCTCCGGTGCCTGCACGACGCCGGTCTCCTGTGCGTCCTCGGCCTCCTCCGCGGCGCCGGTCGTCCCCGCCGCGGGGGTGTCTCCGGTCTCCTGCGCGTGCTCCGGGCCCGGTCCTTCGGAAGACCCCGGCCCCGCACACCCGGTGTCCGCGTGCCCGGAACCGTCATGCCCGGATTCGGTGCCCCCGGTGTCCCCGGAGCCGGAGGCGTCGGGACGCGTCTCCCCGGAGCGGGGGCTCCCGTCCTCCCCGCCGGGGACCGCGTCGCCGGTCCCGGGAGCGCGTGCCCCGTCCGCCTCCCGCGCGGCGGGGGCGTCCGCCTCCGGAAGCGCCCGGGAGGCGTTCCCGTCCGGCCCCTCGTCGCGGCCGTCCGCGCCGCCGGGAGCGCCGTCCGGGATGGGGGGACGCACCATCAGCGCCGTCAGGGCGGTCAGGCCCGCGACCGCCCCCGTGATCACGATGCCGAGCCCCGGGCGGTCGAGCGTCGCCAGGAAGGCCGCCACCACGCCCACGCCGAGGAGCGCGAGGGGGAGCCACACGGGCGCCTCGGGCAGGGGGATCCGGGTCCTGGCCCCCCAGAAGTCCTGCTGGTACAGCTGCGCGTAGCTCTGCCGGTCACGGGCGGGGTACGGGCCGTACGCCTGGTGCGGCGGGTACGCCGGGTGCGGGTGGGTCGTGTCCCCGGGCCGGCCCGGGCGGCCGTCCGTCCCGGCGTGTCCGGCCGTGTCCCCGGGCCCGCGCAGGGCCCCGGCGGAGGAACCGTGCCCGGAACCTCCGCCGGGACCCTGCGCGCCCCCGTCGGCCGTGTGTTCGCTCGGCATGCCACCCCTCTCCACGACGGCCCGGACGGCCCGTGCTGTCGTGACAGTTGGACAGTCGGACGGTGTCCACGGTTCACCGAATGCCCGACTTGTGTCATCAAGTTATGAATCGGGTCGAATAGGCGAATCCCCTCGGTCCCTGTGGTGACAAGGCCCTGCCCCGGCCGGGGGAAGTGGCTTAGGCTCGGGTCCTGCGACCGACCACGCGAGGGGCACACGAGCATGCGAGTCGAGGTCGACTACGACCAGTGCGAGAGCAACGCCCTGTGCATGGGCGCGGCGCCGGAGGTGTTCGAGGTCCGCGACGACGACTTCCTGTACCTGCTGGCGGAGGAGCCCGCCGCCGGGTCCCACGACGGCGTCCGCCGTGCCGAGCGGCTGTGCCCCAAGCGGGCCATCACCGTGCTGGAGTGACCCCCGCCGCGGCCAGGGCCTCGTCCCACGTCGTCGGCTTCTCCAACAGCCCGCGGTAGCGCATCGTCCGGGGCGTGGAGCGCAGCCCCAGCACGCCGGTGAGCATGCCGCCCCTGCCGAGGAAGGCCACGAACTTTCGGTCCTCCGGTGAACCGTGCACGAAGGTGACCTGATCCGCCGGTGCTCCCTGTCCCAGCAGCTGGAGCTTCATCTTGTATTGGTCCGACCAGAAGTAGGGCACGGGGGTGAAGGGCGTGCGCCCCTCCCCGGCGAGCAGGTTGCGGGCCGCGGCCTCACCCTGCTCGCCCGCGTTGGTCCAGTGCTCCAGCCGGATCCGGCCGCCGTAGCGGGGGTGCGGCCAGTTCGCGAGGTCGCCGACCGCGTACACGTCCGGCACCGCCGTCGCCGAGTACCGGTCGCACGCGACCGCCCCGTCGGCGAGCAGCTCCACCCCCGACCCGCGCAGCCACTCGGTGTTCAGGTGCACGCCGATCCCGGCGACCACCAGCGACGCCTCCACGGCGCTGCCGTCGGTCAGCCGGACCCTCTCCACCCGGCCGTCCCCCTCGAACCCGGCCACGCCGGCGCCGAGGCGCACGTCGACCCCGTTCTCCCGGTGCAGCTCGGTCAGGAGGCGGCCGATCCGCGGGTCCACCACGCGGGTCAGCGGCGTCGCCGCCGCCTCCACCAGGGTCACGTCCATGCCCGCGGCGCGGGCGCTCGCGGTGACCTCCGCGCCGACGAAGCCCGCGCCGACCACCACGAGGCGGCCCCCCGGGGCGAACGCCGCGCGCACCGCCTCGGCGTCGTCGAGCGTGCGCAGCACGTGGACCCCCGCCAGGTCGGTGTCCGGGCGCCGGGCCCGCGCCCCCGTGGCGATGACCAGGCCGTCGTAGCGCACGGTCCCGGCGGCGCCGCCCGGACCGGAGACGGTCACCTCGCGGGCCGCGGGGTCCAGGGCCACCGCCCGGGTGCCCGTGCGGAGGTCCAGGTCGAGGGCGTCGACGGCCGCGTCGTCGCGCAGGCGCAGGGCGCGGTGGCCCGCCAGCCACCCGGGCCCTCCGCCGGAGGGGTCCATGCCGATGCCGGTCAGCACCTCCTTGGACAGGGGCGGGCGCGAGTAGGGGCGGTGCGCCTCCTCGCCGAGGAGCGTCAGCCGCCCCTCGAACCCTTGTGCGCGCAGCGCCTCGGCCGCGTGCAGCCCCGCCATCCCGGCGCCGACGACGACTATCTCGTTCAGGGTGTCCCGCACGGTGCTGTGCCTTTCGGTGGTCCCTCCCCGGGGAGGGGCGTCAGAGTGGGCGGACCTCGCCGACGGGGGCGCCACCGCCGTGGACGTCCACGCGCAGCCGGTCCTGGACGGGGGAGACGTCCACACCGAGGGTCCGCAGGGCGTCGAGTGCGACCAGGGTACGCGCCCGCTCCTCCGCGTCCCCGTCGCTGATCTTGACGGCGACGGTCTCGCCCGTGGCCGCGCCGAGCACCAGGACGCCGTCGGCGCCGATCTTGGAGACCAGGCCCGGCATCCGGGTCATCAGGTCGGTGTCCACGCGGCCGGGGCCCGACACGTACTCGGGGTGGGCGCTCATCGCGTCCAGGACGGCCCGCTCGCGGCTGCCCCCGGGCGCGGTGCGCATCCGCCACAGGCCGCGGGCCAGCCCGGCCAGGGTCACGGCGAGCTGGGGCGCACCGCAGCCGTCCACGGCGGTGTGCGCGACCTCCTCGCCGCACACCTCCTCCGTGGTCTCGCGGACGAGCACCTGGAGGGGGTGGTCCGGGTCGAGGTAGTCGCCGGTGCTCCACCCGCGGGCGACGCACGCGGCCAGCATGGCGGCGTGCTTGCCCGAGCAGTTCATGAGCAGGCGCTCGGGCTCGCGCCCGGCGCGGACGAACGCGGTGCGGGCCCCGGAGCCGCCCGGGGCCGCGGGCGGGCAGCCGAGGGCGTCGGGGGTGAGGCCCGCGGCCGCGAGGATGCTCCTGGCCTCGTCCGCGTGGAAGTCCTCTCCGCCGTGGCTGCCGGCCGCGATGGCGAGGGAGCGGCCGGCGAGGGGGGCGCCCGCGCGCAGCGACGCCAGGGCCTGGAAGGGCTTGGCGGAGGAGCGCGGGAACATGGGCTGGTGCACCGGGCCGCGGGCGTAGGCGATCTCGCCGGACGCCGTCAGCCCGACGACCGCGCCGTAGTGGACGCTCTCGCGCATACCGGACCGGACGACCTCCGCCAGGGGGACGTACTCGGGCAGCGGGCTCTGGGGCATGCGGGCTCTCCTCGACGGTGAGGTTCGGTGGGCGCGGGGTGTCCTCCGGCGGGCGGACACGCGTAAGAACGTTACATAACCCCCCTTTCTTCCGTGTGTCCAGGTGGCCGGGCCCGGCTCGCCCCGGTGCGGCCGGGCCCCGGCGGCCCGGGCGCCCGGAGCCGGCCGGCGGGACACGGAGCAGGGGCTCGGCCCGGGCTCCGGCCGTGTCCCCTGACACGATCTGCCCGGACGACGCGTGCTGGGGGTTCGCTGTCGGACGCGGGGAGTAAGGTCGATGCCGGTACGCACCAGGAGAAACGGCCTGTGGCACGGCGCGACGAAGGAGTGGGGCACACGATGGGAACGCTGCGGATGGGCGCGCTGACCCGGCGCAGGGTCGGAATGCGGGCGGCGGACCTGGAGTACGCGGTACTCGACATGGAGACGACGGGCCTCGAACCGCGCGAGGGCGCGCGCATCGTGGAGATCGCGGTCGTGCGGGTCCGGGGCGACGGCAAGGTCGTCGAGGAGTTCAGCACCCTCGTGGACCCGCGCGCGGAGGTGGGCGGCCGGGAGTTCCACGGGATCGGCGAGGGGGACACCGTCGGCGCCCCCGTCATCGCCCAGGTCGTGCCCCGGCTGGCGGAGCTGCTCTCGGGGGCGGTCGTGGTCAGCCACAACCTCGACTTCGAGCTGCGCTTCCTCGGCTCGGAGCTGGTGCCCGCGGGGCTGCCGACGGGGCAGTCCGGGCTGTGCACGCTCCGCGCGCTGCGCTCCCAGATCGACCTCGACCGGTACTCGCTGCCCAAGGCGTCCTTCCGGCTCGGGGGAGACTGGCCGACCGGCCAGCACACGGCGCTGGGCGACGCCCGTGCCTGCGCCAAGCTCCTGGCGGAGATGATCGCCAACGCTCCGGGGGAGCTGCGCTACAACGGGCCCGCGCCCCGGACCCTGGCCGTGCCGGAGGCCGCGCCGGTGAGGGGACCGTGGGGCGTGGTCGAGCCGGTCCGCTGGAAGCCGCGCACGGCCTCGGTGCCGGGCGGCCTGGCGCCGCTGAGCCCGTGGCGGGCGGACTGGAGGCCCCGGGAGCTGGACGCCCTGCTCTGCGGCGGGGCCTTCGGCGCCACCGACCGGGCGATCGCGGAGCTGGCCGCCCAGCGCGACACCCGCTTCCGGGAGCGGCTGGCCACGGCGGCGGCCGTGACGGGCGGCATCGCCGCCACCGCCGCGGGGGGCCTGCTCGTGCGCATGGCGGGCAGCCGGGCGACGGGCTCCGCGATCGCCCGCCGGGCCGTGGCGGCCCGGGAGGCGCTCAGAGGCCGGACAGGGTGAGGAAGAAGGCCACGATCAGGGCGCTGCCCCCGAGCGTGGCCAGCAGTGCCTTGCCCTGCTCGGTGAGCCGGGCCGACTCCAGGCGGACGCGTGGAGCGGTCCCCGCGCGGCGTGCGGTGGCCAGGGGCCCCTCGGCGGCGGCGCGGCCGGCCCCGGGGGCCGGGAGCCGTCCGGGCACGTAGTGGGGCAGCTTGTTGAAGAGCGCGATCGACACCAGGACGGTGCCGACGGCGAGCAGGACGAGTGACACGTCGGGGCCTCGCTCTCGGTCGGAGGGCCGCCCGCCCGCGAGGGGCGGGCGGGTGACCGATTCTTACCGATGCCGAGATGCCGTGGCGAGTCTGTTTCGACCGCACCCTGTCCAGGGTCCTCTTACGGACCAGCCCTTATGACTCAGTGGTTACAGGGTCTCGCTCTGCGTGATTCCGGGGGAGGGTTTCGGGAGGACGGTGTCGATGGTTTCGGGCTCCACCCCGAGGGCGCGGAGAACGAACCGCGTGACAAGGGCGTGGGTCTCGTCCAGGTCGATCTCGCCGCTCACGAGCGGGAGGCGCTGGGAGCCGACCATCGACAGGGTGAGGCGAGCGACGGGCTCCGCGGGCAGGGGCTCGAACTCGCCGGCGGACGTCCCCTCCTCCAGGATCTCGGTCAGCAGGCGGTGCATGGGGGCGACGTGGTCGGCGAGCGCCTGGTAGGCGTCGGGGCCGAGGCTGGCGCCGAGTTCGGCGGCCGGCGGGTGCGGGTGCGCCATGATCCCCTCCAGCTGGAGGCGGACGAACGCCGACAGCCTCCGGGCGGCGGACACGCCCGAGGGGAGCTCGCGCCTGTACCGCTCCACGAACGCGCTGTTGACCTGCTCGGTGAAGGCGAGGAGCAGCGCGGGCTTGTCCGGGAAGTAGTTGTACAGGGCGGTGCGCGTGATGCCGGCGGAGTTGGCAACGTCGGTCATGGAGACGCGGTCGATCCCCTGGCTCCGGATCAGGTGGTCGACGGCCTCCATGATGCGCTCCCGTGTGCGGGCACGGTGGGCGGCGATGGTCGGCGCCGTGATCTTGGGCATCCCCCTATGGTGGCACGTCCGGGGGCCGGACCGGCATGGCCGGGAGACCGGGGCCGGCGGCGGGCGGCCCCTCAGGCGGCCGGGGCGTGGACGCGGCCCAGGTCGGCGAACACCTCGGTGTTGAGCTGGTAGGCGAGCCGGGTCTCGGCCACGAGGCGCGCGGCGGCCGCCTCGTCCAGGTCGAGGGAGTCGAGGCGCTCGCGGTACCCGGCACGGAACCGGGGAAGGCTGCCGAGCGCGTCGAAGACGTAGAAGGCGACGCCCGCCCCGTCGGACAGGCCGTAGGCCCCGGCGGCGGCGCGGCGGATGAACTGCCCGCCGGACACGTCGCCCATGTAGCGCGTGTAGTGGTGGGCGACGAACCCCTCGGGGTGGCCGGCCATCTGCTCGATCCGCGCCGCGTAGGTGCGGGTGGCCGGACCCGGCGAGATCCGCTCGCGCCAGTCGGGGCCGAGCAGGTGCTCCAGGTCGCGGACGAGCGCGGGGAGCCGTTCGAGCTCGGGGTAGTGGAACCTTCCGGCGACGGGGTCGTCCGACAGCCTCCGGCCGACCTCCTCCAGCGCGGCGTAGGCGAAGTAGTGCTGGGCGACCATCTCGGTGTAGCCGGCCAGGGGGAGGGAGCCGTCGAGGAGGGCCCGGGTGAACCCGTGGTCCTCGGCGGCCCGGTGGTCGCTCCACGTCGCGGCCTTGAGCCGTTCGGAGAACAGCTCGGGCGAGCCGGGTGCGGCCGTCGAGGGGGCCTCGGCCGTTGCGCTCATCTGCGCTGTCCGCCTTCCGTGTCGGAAACTTTATGACATCATGTCATTTAGGTGGGAGGGGCTGTCAAGACGGATATGACGGGTCGTCGTGAAAAAATCCGCCCGTGTGTCGCCCGTGCTCCCGGGCCCGCCCCGTCCCCGTCCCCGCACCCCCGCGCCGCAAGGGGTCCCGGCGTCGCGCGGTCATGTCCTGCACGTGCCCTTGCATGCGCATATGCCGGTTCTGCGTGGTTGTGGGGGCGGCGTCGCACCGGGCGCCCGGCACGCGGGACGCAGGCCCCCGGGAGGCCGCCCCGGGGGCGGTTCCGGCCGTCGGCGTCGGATGTGTCTCGTTACGCCTGCTGGTCAACAGGTCGCCGGGGCGATTATCGTTTGTGTGTCGTGTGGTCCGAACCGCCGGGAAGCACCGAGGGATCTCCTCGGCGCGCCGTGCGGGGCAGGCACCCGCGGTCCGGCAGACCAGAGGCGATGAGTGGATACCAGGAGAACAGGGCACGATCCCCGGACGGTGATCGGTGAGGGGGCGGCACAGGCCGCTCCCGCCAACGGCGCTGCCCCCCACGGCGGCGCCTCCCTGGGCGACGACGCCGTCCTCAACGACCGGGTGGAGGCCACCGTCGAATCGCTTGACGTCCTGCTTGTCGAAGACGACGCGGGCGACGCCTTCCTCGCCGAGGAACTGCTCGCCGACACAGCCCTGAACACCCGCATCACCTGGGTCTCCACCCTGGCGGACGCGCGTGAGCACCTGGAGGGCTTCCGCGGCTGCGTCCTGCTCGACCTGAACCTGCCCGACGCCCACGGCCTGGAGCTCCTCCGCGAGATCCTGGAGGGCGCGCCGGCCGCCGCCGTCGTGGTCTTCACCGGGCTCGACGACGAGCACGAGGGCGTCGCCGCGGTCGCGGCCGGAGCCCAGGACTACCTCGTCAAGGGGCAGGTCGACGGCTCCCTGCTCGGCCGCAGCCTCCGCTACTCCCTGGAGCGCCGCCGCGCCGACGAGGGCGCACGGCAGCTCCGCGAGGCGCGCATCCGCGCCCGGGAGAACATGCGCCTCGAACGCGGCCTGCTGCCCCAGGTCCTGCTCCAGCGCTCGCCGCTCAGCCACCGCGCCTACTACCGGCCCGGCCGCAAGCGCGCCCTGGTCGGCGGCGACTTCTACGACGCGGTCGAGAAGGACGGCACCACCCACGTCGTCATCGGCGACGTGAGCGGGCACGGCCCCGACGAGGCCGCCCTCGGGGTCAGCCTGCGCATCGCGTGGCGCGCCCTCATCATGGGCGGGGTCGACGAGGCCAGGGTGCTGCCCAACCTGGAGGCCATCCTGGTCAGCGAACGCGCCCAGGAGGAGATGTACGCGACGCTGTGCATGGCGAGCCTGGACACCGGCGACGACCGGGTCAGGCTCCGCGTCCTGGGACACCCGCCGCCCATGATCGTCCAGGACGGCGCGGTCGAGGAGACGCGGGTCACCCCGCAGCCCCCGTTGGGCGTCTTCCCGGTGGAGGAGACGGCCACGGACGAGGTCGTCCTGCCCGTCGGGGCGAGCGTGCTCTTCTACACCGACGGCCTCGTGGACGCCTACGACGGCGGTCCGCCCGAGCGCCTGGAGGTCGCGGGCCTGCGCCGGATGGTCACCGGAGTCCTGGGGCAGGGCGTCTCACTGGCCCGCCTGCCGGAACACCTGGTGGACGAGGCGGAACGCAGCAACGGCGGCCCGCTCCAGGACGACGTGGCGATGCTGCTCATCACCCACGGAGAGTTGGAGTGAGCCCGACCCGGGAGGGAACGGCCATGGACACCGACACGACGGAGGGACCGGGGACGGACCCCGGCCCCGGCCTGCTCGGAGGCGTCTCGATCGGCGGCGGCCAGTTCGTCAACGGGGCCGACCGGGAGCGCTCGCGCCCGGCCCACGAGTCGTGGAGCCTGCGCCGCCGGGTCACCAGCCTCCTGACGGTCGTCGCCGTCGTCCTGGTCGTGGCCGTGTCCGTCATCACGCTGGCCGCCCTCAACGCCCGCGACAACCTCGCCCTCCAGGTGGACTCCCTGACCCCGGCGGTCAGCTCCGTCGACCAGACCCACTCGTCCTACCTGAGCCAGGACCACGCCCTGCGCGGCTACATCCTCACGCAGGACCGGGACTTCCTGGAGCCCTACATCGCCTCCCAGCTGACGCTGGCGGAGAACCAGGCGGCCCTCTCCGAGCTGGCCGAGGAGAACCCGGAGGTCGAGTCCAACGTCGAGGACCTGCTCGCCGCGGGGCGGCTGTGGACCGACGAGTTCGCCGAGCCCGCGCTGGAGCAGGTGAGCAGCGGCCAGGAGATCTCCCGGGAGGACCTCCAGCGCGGCCGCATGCTGTTCCTCGACCTGTCCCGGATCGCCGACGCCACGACCCAGCAGCTCCAGAGCGAGATCGACCAGGCGCGGGAGGGGCTGACCCTGGCCACCCAGCAGGTTGTCGCCCTCCTGGTGCTGGTGGGGCTGGTCGTGGTCTTCCTGTCGGTGTTCCTGTGGGTGATGCTGCAGCAGTGGGTGCTGCGTCCCCTGGACGAACTGGCCGGGCACATGCGCCAGGTCTCGGAGGGCTACTACGCCCACCGCATCTCCCTGCACGGGCCGCCGGAGATCGTCCGGCTGGGCCGGGACGTCGACTCCATGCGCGAGCGCATCGTCCAGGACCTGGACGAGGTGGCGTCCGCGCGGCGCAAGCTCCAGGAGCAGTCCACGCTGCTGGAGCACCAGACCGAGGAGCTGCGCCGCTCCAACCTGGAGCTGGAGCAGTTCGCCTACGTCGCCTCCCACGACCTCCAGGAGCCGCTGCGCAAGGTGGCGAGCTTCTGCCAGCTGCTCCAGCGCCGCTACCAGGGGCAGCTCGACGAACGGGCCGACTCCTACATCGACTTCGCCGTCGAGGGCGCCAAGCGCATGCAGACCCTCATCAACGACCTGCTGGCGTTCTCCCGCGTCGGGCGGACCAGGAACTTCGCCTCGGTCAACCTGGACGCCGCCCTGGACGACGCCCTGAGCAGCCTGTCCACCCGCCTGGAGGAGGTGGGCGCCGAGGTCACCTGGGATCCGATGCCGACCGTGCAGGGCGACCGCACCCTGCTCACGCAGGTGTTCTTCAACCTGGTGGGCAACGCGGTCAAGTTCCGCGGCGACGAGGACCCGCGGGTCCACCTCGGCGTGGAGCGGCAGGGCGACGAGTGGGTGTTCTGCTGCGCCGACAACGGGATCGGGATCGAACCGCAGTACGCCGAGCGCATCTTCGTGATCTTCCAGCGGTTGCATACGAGGGAGAAGTACACGGGCACCGGCATCGGCCTGGCCATGTGCAAGAAGATCGTGGAGTTCCACGGGGGCAGGATCTGGCTCGACACCGGGTCCGGGACCCCTGAGGGGGCCGAAACCTCCGGCGAAGGCGACTCCGGGCAGACCGGAACCCGCATATGCTGGTCCTTGCCCGCGGATTCCGAACACGAGGACGACACGGCGGCCCCGGAGAGGGGAACCGTCGGAGGCGCTCCCGTCGATATCGGAGACGAGGGCACCGAGGACGCCGAGGCCGACACCCCCGAGGCCTCGGTGCCGACGGCCGCACGACAGCCCACGGGCGACGGCGACACCGGAGCGGAGAGCACGGACGCGGACGACATGTCCGGGGACGGGCGACCCGCCCCGCCCGCCGCCGGTGGCGGTACGGTTCCCCCCGACCACGGGGTGGGGCCCTGAGTCAGGGGTCTGGAAGTTTGAGCGAGGTCATGTTGGTGCATCCCATCGAGGTGCTGCTGGTCGAGGACGATCCAGGGGACGTCCTGATGACCAAGGAGGCGTTCGAGGAACACAAGCTGGGCAACCGCCTGCACGTGGTCTCCGACGGCGTCGAGGCCCTCCGGTTCCTCCGCCGCGAGGGGGAGTTCGCCGACGCGCCCCGTCCGCACCTGATCCTCCTCGACCTCAACCTGCCCCGCAAGGACGGCCGGGAGGTGCTGGAGGAGGTCAAGAACGACGAGGACCTCGCGCACATCCCCGTCGTGGTGCTCACCACCTCCGAGGCCGAGGAGGACGTGCTGCGGAGCTACCGCCTGCACGCCAACGCCTACGTGCCCAAGCCGGTGGACTTCGACCAGTTCATCAAGGTGGTCCGCCAGATCGACGACTTCTTCGTCACCGTGGTGCGCCTGCCCAAGGGGTGACACCGGGGGACGGAGCGGACGCGCTGGAGGGGGAGCGGGTGGCGGCACCCGTTTTTCGTTACGGTTGGGGCATGAGCTTGCCGGAACCCCGTGATCCCGCCGGTCCCTACCGTGTCAGTGTGGTGTGCCTGGGCAACATCTGCCGGTCGCCCATGGCGGAGAAGGTCCTCACCGCCGACCTCGAACGCGCCGGACTGGGAGACCTCGTCGAGGTCGACAGCTCCGGCACCGGCCACTGGCACGTGGGCGGGGAGATGGATCCGCGCGCCGCGTCCACGCTGCGCGTGCACGGCTACCTGACCCACCACACCGCCCGCCAGTTCGACCCGTCCGACCTGGCCACACGCGACCTGGTCCTGGCCATGGACCTGGACAACCTCGACGAGGTCAGGCGCTTCGTCGACGAGCACGGCGACAAGCACGGCTTCGACATGTCGCGGCTGCGGCTCTACCGGTCCTTTGCGCCCGGCGGCGGTCCCAACCCGGAGGTGCCCGACCCCTACTATGGCGGCGACGACGGTTTCACCGCCGTCCTCAACATGGTGGAGGCCGCGGCCAAGGGCCTCACGAGCGAGCTCGTCACCCGGCTGCGGGGGTAGCGCGGGTGGAGGGGGAACCGATCGTGTGTGCCTTCGGCGGGGACGACGGCGAGGGGCCCCGGGAGGGCCGCCGCCGGGACCCCGTCCACGGCACCATGGCCGAGCGCCTGGCCACCCTGCTCGGCAGGGAGGTCGGGCGCGCCGCCCGCGCGGGCAGCAGCCACGACTGGGAGATCTCCTTCGCCGAGCTCACCGACGGCACCCGCCTCTTCGTCAAGTCCCTGGTGCGGGGAGCCCCGGCCAGCGGTGTGCTCGTCGCCGAGGCGTGCGGGCTCGACTGGCTGGGGCGCGCCTTCGGTTCGCCCGCCATCGAGGTCATGGCCTGGGACGACCGCCTGCTCGTCCTCCCGTGGGTCGAGCAGTGCGAGCCCACCGCCGGCGCGGCCGAGCGCCTGGGCCGCAGGCTCGCGGGCACCCACCTCACCGGCGCCGACCGCTTCGGGGCCGACTGGCCGGGCTACGTGGGCCCCCTCCCCCTGGACAACACCCCCTCCTACGACTGGCCGCGCTTCTACGCCGAGCAGCGGCTCCGCCCCTACCTGCGCCAGGCCCTCGACCAGGGCGGGCTCACCCCCGGGGACGGCCGCACCGTGGAGAAGGTCGTGGACTCGGTCGCGGACCTGGCGGGCGACCCCGAGCCGCCCTCCCGCATCCACGGAGACCTGTGGAGCGGCAACGTGCTGTGGGGGGCCCGGGACGCGGTGCTGATCGACCCGGCGGCCCACGGGGGGCACCGGGAGGCCGACCTCGCCATGCTCGCGCTGTTCGGGCTGCCCTACCTGGAACGGGTGAGGGACGCCTACAACGAGGTGGCGCCCCTGGCCGACGGGTGGCGCTCCCGCGTCGCCCTGCACCAGCTGCACCCGCTGCTCGTGCACGTGTGCCTGTTCGGAGCCGCCTACCGGACGACGACCCTGGAGACGGCGCGGGCCGCCCTGCGGGGCGGCTGAGGGCCGGAGCCCGGGCAGCCGCGGCCCCGCGGGCACCGCCCCCGCGGACGGCGCCCGCGGGGGTGCGGCGCCCGTCAGCCCTTGACGCTGCCCGCGAGCAGGCCGCGCACGAAGTAGCGCTGAAGCAGGAAGAACACGGTCAGCGGCACGACCATCGACACGAAGGCGCCCGCGGTGAGCCGGTGCCAGGCCTCCCCGCGCGTTCCGGCCAGCTCCGCGAGCCGGACGGTCAGCGGCGCGGTCGCCGTGTCCCCGCCGGTGAAGATCAGGGCCACCAGCAGGTCGTTCCACACCCACAGGAACTGGAAGATCCCCAGCGAGACCAGGGCCGGGGTGATGAGCGGGAGCACGATCCGCAGGAAGATCCGGCCGTGGCCCGCCCCGTCCACCCTGGCCGCCTCGAACAGCGACCTCGGCAGCTGCGAGATGAAGTTGTGCAGCAGGAACACGCCCAGCGGCAGCCCGAAGACCGCGTGCGCCACCCACACGTTCGTGAACGCCATCGCCCCGGTCAGCTCCCACGCGGGCAGCACCTGGACGCCGCCGACCGCGACCCCCTGCGAGAAGAACCGCAGCATCGGCACCAGCGACATCTGCAACGGGACGATCTGGAGGGCGAAGATGCCCAGGAAGAGCCAGTCCCGGCCGCGGAAGTCGATCCACGCCAGCGCGTACGCGGCGAGCGCGGCCACGCCCAGCACGAACACCGTGGAGGGGAGGGTGATGACGAACGAGTTCACCAGGTGGCTGGCGAGCCGTCCGTCGTTCGCGGAGCCGAACAGCACGTCGCGGTAGTTGTCCAGGGTCACGTCGGGGGAGGACAGGAACGTCCACCACCCGGTCGTGCGGATCTGCTCGGCCGGGCGGAACGAGGAGATGAGCAGGCCCGCCGTGGGCACCGTCCACACCACCGCGATCACGAGCGCGGCCAGGCCCGCGGCCGAGCCGCTGAGCCTGCGGCGCACCCGGGCGGCGGCGCCGGAGGGCCGGGGCCCCCGACCGCCCCGGGGGCCGCGCCCCGCTCCGGCGCCCGTCGGGCCGCCCGGGCGCGGGGGGTTCTTCGTCGGGGTCATGAGAGCTCCCTCGCCTTGCGGGTGCGGCGGATCTGCAGCACCACCAGCGGGACGACCAGGACGAAGAGGAACACCGCGAGCGCGGACCCCTGGCCGGTCTGTCCCTGTTGGAAGGCCTGGCTGTACATCTCGTTCGCGATCACGCTGGTGCCGTAGTTGCCGCCGGTCATGGTGCGGACGATGTCGAAGACCTTCAGGGTCTGGACGGTGATGGTGACGAGCACGACCAGCACGGTCGGCCACACCGAGGGCAGGGTGATCCGGGTGAACAGCTGCCACGCGCCCGCGCCGTCGATGCGCGCGGCCTCGACCGTCTCGGAGGGGATGGCCTTGATGGCCGCGGACAGCACGACCATCGCGAACCCGGCCTGGACCCAGATCAGCACCAGGATCAGCAGGAAGGTGTTGAGGGGCTGTTCGAGCAGCCACAGCCGCGGTTCGCCGCCCAGCCACACGACGATCTGGTTGAACAGGCCGTACTGCTCCTGGTCGGCGGGCCGGTAGGCGAAGACGAACCGCCAGATGATGCTCGCGCCGACGAACGAGATCGCCATCGGCATGAACACGAGGGACTTGGCGACCGACTCGAACCGGGAGCGGTCGATGAGCACCGCGTAGAGCAGGCCGATGGCGGTGGCCAGGACGGGGGCGAACACCACCCACAGGAGGGTGTTGCGCAGGACGAGGAGGATCTCCGGGCGCTGGAACATCCACACGTAGTTGGCCAGGCCCACGAACTCCTCCCCGGAGCGGTCGTGGAAGGACAGCACGGTGGTGCGCAGTGCCGGGTAGACCAGGCCTCCGACGAGGAGGACCAGCGCCGGCGCGAGGAAGAGGAACGCCTGCCAGCGGTCGCGCCGGGTCCGGGGCACGTCCACGAGGACGAGCAGGAGCCCGATGGCGGCCAGGAAGGAGGCGATCCCGATGAGCATCCACACGATCTTGGGAAGCTCGGACAGGAACGAGTACTCCATGGAGACCCCTTGTCGGTACCAGGAGGTGTGACGGGGTCCGGCGGGACCGTGCCGGACCCCGTGCGGGGGTGGGGGAGGGGGTTACGGCCAGGCGGACTCGACGGTCTCCAGGACGTCTCCGGTGGAGCTGCCGGTGATCCAGTCGATGATGCCGGTCCAGAACACGTTGGTACCGACGGACGAGGGCATCGCGTCGCTGGCGTCGAAGTGGAAGACGGTGTCGGGGTCGTTGAGGACCTCGGCGGTGAACTGGTCCGTGGGGTCGGCCAGGTTGGCCGGGTCCAGGTCCTGGTGGGCGGAGACCCACGAGCCCAGGGAGGCGCGGCTGTTCGCGAAGTCGCCGGAGGACAGGTACTCGTGCATGGCCACGACCTCGGGCCGGTCGTCGAAGGCCACGACGAACTCGCCGCCGCCCATGATGGGCACCTCCGTGCCCGCCTCCATGGGGGGCAGGACGAACCCGTAGACGTCGCCGTCCTCGCCGACCTCGACGTCGTCCTCGAACTGGGCGCCGTAGAACGAGCCCATCAGGTACATGGCGCAGCCGCCGTCGAGCAGCGGGAGCCCGGCCTCCTGGAAGGACGTGACGGCGATGCTGTCCACGCCGCCGAAGGTGCCGTTGACGTAGTCCTCGTTGCGGATGATCCCGTCGGCCAGGTCGAAGGCCTCCTCGACCTCGGGCGCGTCGAAGGGGATGTCGTGGGCGATCCACTCGTGGTAGGCGTCGGTGCCCGAGGTGCGCAGGAGCGCGTTCTCGATCCAGTCGGTGCCGGGCCAGCCGGTGGCGTCGCCGGACTCGAAGCCCACGCACCACGGCTTGGTGCCGGACTCGGCGATGGTGTCGCTGAGTTCGAGCATCTCGTCCCACGTCTGGGGGATCTCGTGGCCGTTGTCGGCGAAGTACGTCGGCGAGTACCAGACCATCGACTTCATGTTGGCGCCCAGGGGGGAGCCGTAGAGGTCGCCGTCGACGGTGGCGTAGCCCTGCCAGTCCTCGCTCCAGCCGGCCTCGACGTTCTCGCGGACACCGTCGGAGACCGGGACGGCGTGGCCGTCGGCGGCGGCTCGCTGGAGCAGGCCGGGCTGGGGGATGAAGGCCAGGTCGGGGGCGTTGCCGCCGTCGAGGCGGATGGGCAGCTGGGCCTCGAACTCCCCGCTTCCCTCGTACTGGACGGTGATCCCGGTGCAGGCGGCGAACTCGGCCCAGGACTCCTCCAGGAGGTCGCCCTCCATGTCGCGGATGGAGGCGTAGACGTCGACGGTGCCCCCGGTGTCGGCCCACTGCTCGTAGGGGGAGCAGTCGAGGTCGGAGGTGTCGACGGTCCCGCCGCCGCCCTCGCCGCTGAGGAATCCGCACCCGGAGGCGACGAGGAGGACGGTTCCGGCCGCGGCCGCCGCGGCCAGGTGGCGGCGGACCCTGGGGTCTGGTCTCGGCATGGGGGTGGTTCTCCCTCGGTCATCTGACGGGGGCGCCGCCGGTCCGGCGCCGCCCCCGGGGGGTCGTGTGACCCATGGCATACCTGGAAGAGATGCAAGCCCCCTTCTCTGCAAATGTCTACATATTTTGCAAAACCTTTCGTAACAATGGCGAAACATGCTGTTCGGAGGGGGCACGCCGGTTTCCCGCCGGGCGAGGCCCTAGATTGGGGACATGGCTGACGCACCCCATGGACCGGACCGGGGAACGCCGGGGAACGGCGCCCCAGGGCACGACGGGCCCGAGCTGCACGTCGCCCTCATCGGCTACGGCAAGGGCGGGGAGGTCTTCCACGCGCCCCTCGTCGACGCGGTCCCGGGGCTGCGGCTGTCCGCCGTCGTCACCGGCGACCCGGGCCGCCGGAGCGCGGTCGAGGCGCGGTACCCGGGGGTCACCGTCTACTCCGCCGTCGCCGACCTGTGGGCCGACGCCGACCGGTACGAGATCGCCGTCGTCACCACGCCCAACGACACCCACGCGCCCCTCGCCCGTGCGGCGCTGGAGGCCGGGATGGCCGTCGTGGTCGACAAGCCCTTCGCGCTCACCGCGCGGCAGGCGCGTGAGCTCACCGACCTGGCGGACAAGCTCGACCGGGTGCTCACCGTCTACCAGAACCGCCGGTGGGACGCCGACTTCCTCACCCTGTGGAACCTGATCGAGGACGGCGCCCTGGGCCGCGTGCACCGGTTCGAGTCGCGGTTCGAGCGCTGGCGGCCCCGGCCGAAGGGGACCTGGCGGGAGGCCGGCGGGGTGGAGGCCGGTGCGGGCCTGCTCTACGACCTGGGGCCGCACCTCATCGACCAGGCGGTCAACCTGTTCGGCCCGGTCGGTTCCGTCTACGCCGAGGTCGACGCCCTCCGCGAGGGGGTCGGCGCCGACGACGACGTGTTCCTCGCGCTCGAACACGTCCGGGGCACGCGCTCCCACCTGTGGATGGGCGCGCTCACCGGCCAGGGCGGACCGCGCTTCCGGGTGCTGGGCGACCACGGGGCCTTCACCAGCCACGGCATGGACGGGCAGGAGGCCAGGCTGGCGGCGGGCGAGCGGCCCGACGCCCCCGACTGGGGCGTGGTCCCCGAGGAGCGGTGGGGCGTGCTCGGGGTGGACGGGGACACCCGCCGCGTGCCGTCGGCGCGCGGGGCCTACCCGGAGTTCTACGCGGGCGTGCGCGACGCGGTCGGCGAAGGGGAGCCCCTGCCGGTGGACCTGCACGAGGTCGTCCACGGCCTGGAGGTCATCGAGGCGGCGAGGCGCAGCGCCCGCACCCGCGCGGTCGTCGCCCTCTAGGGCGGGCGCGGGCGGGCTCCGGGGGGACGGGAGCCGGCGGAGAGGGGGAGGGGCTGCGCCCCCGCCCCGGGAGGTGCGGACGGCGGACCGGGTCCCCGGCGGCGTCCCGGGCCTGCGGCGCCTCCCCGTGGCCCTATGTTGGGGGGAGGTTGCCCCAGGGTTTCGTCCCGAAGACCGAAGGAGACGTGTCGTGGCCCAGGTCCTCGTGGTCGCAGACGACCTCACCGGCGCGAACGCCACCGGTGCCAGGTTCGCCCGGACCGGGATGCGCGTGGCCACGGTGACCCCGGAGCACGTGAGCCAGGTGGCCGGGGACTACGACGTGGTCGTGGCCAACCTCGACAGCCGGCACGTCCCCGCCGACCAGGCCGCCGACCTGGTCACCGACGTGGTCGAAGCCGTGTGGCCGGTGGGTCTGGTGGTCAAGCGCACCGATTCCACGCTGCGCGGCAACATCGGCGCCGAACTGGAGGCCGCCTACGACGCGGTCCGCGAGCGGGTGCCCGCGGGGACGCGGGTGCGGGTGCTGTTCAGCCCCGCGTTCCCGGCGTCCGGCCGGATCACCGAGGACGGCCTGCAACTGCTCCACGGGCTGCCGCTGGAACGCACGGAGCTGGCGGTGGACCCCCTCTTCCCCATGACGACCAGCGTGGTCGCGGACATCCTCGCCGCCCAGTGCGACCTCCCCGTGCGGCACGTCCCGGTCCGACAGGTCACCCACGCGATGCTGACCTCGGAGCTCCTGGCCGGTGACGAGCCCGTCGTGGTCTGCGACGCGAGCACCGAGCAGCACCTCACCGACATCGCGGAGGCCGCCGCCGAGGCCCACCAGCGGGACGGGGTCGTGTGGGTGTCCGTCGACCCCGGGCCGACGGGCGCGCTGCTGGCGTACGCGCTGCGGCTGCGCGGCCAGGCGGGGTCGCGCGGACCGCTGCTCGGCGTGGTCGGCAGCACCACCGACCTGACCCGGCGGCAGCTGGCCACGGTGGCGCGCACGGGAGCGGTGCGCTTCGTGGACGTGGACGCGGTGGCCCTCGCCGACCCGGGGAGCGGGCACGGGGACGAGGTCGCCGCGGAGCTGACCGACCAGCTGACGTCCTCGGGGTTCCCGGAGCTGTGCGTGCTGAGGCTGGTCACCCCGGCCGAGCGGGTGCGGGGGATGCCCGCCCAGGCTCGGGCCGAACTGCCCGGCCGGATCGCCCGCCTGGTGGCCGACGTCGTCAACGACGTGGCCGACACCACGGGCGCCCACGCCCTGCCCAGCGGCCTCTACCTGACCGGGGGGGACCTCGTCGCGAGCCTGCTGGACGAGCTGGACGTGCACGCCTTCGACGTCGGCGGCGAGGTCGTGCCCCTGGCGGTGCACGGGCACCTCAGCGGAGGACCGCTGGACGGGACCCCGACCGTGGCCAAGGGCGGCCTGGTGGGGGACGACATCACCCTCGTCGAGTGCCTGGCCAAGCTGCGGCGGGCCGTGCAGACGCGGCTGCACCAGGTGCACTCGGAGGTCTCGGAGCACGTGGTCCCGACCCTGTCCCGCGACCTCTGACCCGCCCGCCGGGGCTTTCGCTTCCTTCGACGACGGTTCCCGGCGTCCTCGCCCTGCTGGAGCGGGCGGGGGCTCCCCGGTTCGCCGCGGAGGCACGTCGGCACCTCCGGTGACGTGCAGAGGGGGTCGGGCCCGGTGCCGGGGCGCCGTGCCTCAGGCGGCGAGCTCCGCCCGCAGGGCTTTCGTTTTTTTCGATTACGGGTAGTGTGGTCGTATGACGAGCACACTGCGCGAGCGGACGCTCCTTCCGCCGAACGACCGCTCCGAACTGGTGCGGTTCGCCAGGGGACTGGCGGAACCGGGGACTGCCTCCCGTGCGCGCCTGGTCGGGCCCGACCGCTCCGAGCTGGAGATCCCGGACGAGCTCTACGGAGTCCTGCGCGATGTCGTGTCGGCTCTGTCCCAGGGCCTCGCGATCTCCATCGCCCCCCACAACACGATGCTGACCACGCAGGAGGCCGCCGAACTGCTCGGCGTCTCGCGGCCGACCCTCGTGCGCCTGCTCGAGGACGGGGAGATCCCCCACAGCATGAGGGGGCGCCACCGCCGGGTCCTGCTCCGCGACGTGCTGGAGTACCAGGAGGCCACCCGGAGGGAACGCGAACGGGTCCTGGACGAGATGGCGGCGGACGCCGAGGAGGCCGGGCTCTACGATGTGACCCCGACCCCCCAGAACACCAGGTGAGAACGGTCAGCCATGGCCTTTCCCGCCTTCGTCGACACCTGTGTGCTCTATCCGGCCTACCTCTGCGACACCCTTCTCCGGCTCGCCGTGGCCGGGGCCTACCGCCCCCTGTGGTCGGCCGACGTCCTCGAGGAGCTCGGCCGGAACCTGGTTCTGCGCGGTATCGCTCCGGAGAGGGTGGACCGCAGGATCGACCAGATGAACCGCGCCTTTCCCGACGCGGTGGTGCGCGGCTACGAGGCGCTCGTCGCCGGTATGGAGAACGACCCGAAGGACAGGCACGTCCTCGCCGCCGCGGTCCGTGCCAACGCCGAGGCCGTCGTCACCTTCAACCTCCGGGACTTCCCCGAACCCGCGCTGAAGCCGTACGACCTGGTCGCCCTGCACCCCGACGAGTTCCTGCTCGACCAGCTCGACCTCCATCCGGGCCTGACGCTCGACGTACTGGAGGCGCAGGCCGCCTCCTACCGGAGGGAGCCGACGACGGTTCCCGGCGTCCTCGCCCTGCTGGAGCGGGCGGGGGCTCCCCGGTTCGCCGCGGAGGCACGTCGGCACCTCCGGTGACGTGCAGAGGGGGTCCGGCCCGGTCCCGGGGCGCCGTGCCTCAGGCGGCGAGCTCCGCCCGCAGGTGGTCGACGGCGAGCTTCTCCAGCAGGTCGGACAGGACGCGCGGGTTCTCCAGCGGGCCCATGTGGCCGGTGCCGGGGACCTCCCGCACCTCCTCGCAGTTCGGGAGCAGACCGGCGATGTGGTGCGCGTGCCACGGAGGGGTCAGCTTGTCCTGCGTGCCCACCACCACGACGGTGGGCGCCGAGATCCGCCGCGCCGTGTCGTCCAGCTCCAGCCCGCTCATCACCCCGCCCCACCGGCCGCGCGGCACGCCGCCGCACGCGTGCACCAGCCTCGCGCACAGCCTCACCGTGCGCGGGTCCGCCTCCTTGCCCATCACCAGGAACTTCAGCGCCCGCGCGCTCACCGCGTTGGCCGGGCCCAGGGGGAGCGGAGCCTGGAGGAACGCCCTCGCGCCCAGCGCGCCCAGCGGGCCGGGCAGCGGGATGGCGGTGGAGCGCTTCGGCAGCTGGGTGCACCCGGTGTTGGTGAGCAGCACGGCCCCCGCCCTGTCCCGGAACACCCTGCGGTCCCCGGCGGCCATGATCGTCATCCCGCCCATGCTGTGCCCGGCGACCACGGCCCGGCGCCCCTCGGGGACGGTCGCCTCCAGCACGGCGCACAGGTCGTCGGCCAGTTTGTCCGTGCTGTACCCGGCCCGGGTCAGGGGCGTCTGCGAGCGGCCGTGTCCGCGCTGGTCGTAGAGCACCACGCGCAGGTTCGGGTCCAGCTCGCGCACCACCGGCCCCCACGAGGCCAGCGACGTCGCCCAGCAGTGGGCGAGGACCAGGGTCGGCCCGTCCTCGGGGCCGCGGACCTCGGCGTGCAGCAGCGTGCCGTCGGCGGAGCGGACCTGGAGTTCGCGGGCGCGGCCCACGTGTCGGATGGCCATCGGGGTTGCCTCTCGCTCTGGGGGTGCTCAGGGGTGCCGCCCCGGGGCGGGGACGAGACGGCGGTCGCGCCGCGGGGGTGTCCCCCCGGGTCGGCGCGTGGCCCGGGGGGACGTTCGGGGGGTCAGGCGTCGAGCTCGTCGACGTCGATCCGGGGGACCGCGAAGGGAGGGGAGCCCGCCCCGTTGACCGGGTGGCCTCCCCACAGGTTGGGTTCGCCCAGGGCGCCGGTGCCCTCGAACCCGTCCGGCGTGCGGACCACGACGGTGCGCGCGCCCTCCCGGAAGGCCGAGGTCACCTCGGGGCTCGCGGACAGGCGGCCCCGCCACCGGTAGTCGCCGGTCAGGGGCGAGAAGTTGCCCGCGAGGTGGGCGTCCACCTCGACGGCGGCGCCGTCCTCCCCGTCGGACGGACCGGGCAGCACGACCGTGACCGTGCCCCGGTACTCCTCCTCGTCATCACCGAACCCGCTCATCGGCCCTCCTTCTCCCTCTCCTTCTCGTTCCGCCGACCGCCGGCCCCCGGGCCGCGACGGCGGGGCGGCGGGCGCCGCGCGTGCGAGCGCGGTCCACCCGCAGGTCGTAGTTGTGCGGGTCGAACCAGCGGGTGCGCAGCGCGAAGTCCCACGTGAAGGTGGGCCACAGCGTCGTGTTGCGCCCCTCCTCGTTCAGGTACCAGCTGTCGCAGCCGCCGGACACCCACACGGTGCCCTCCATGGACTCGTCCACCATGTCGTTGTAGGCCCTCTCCGCCTCCGGGCGCGCGTCCAACCGGTCGAGCCCGTGCTTGCAGAGGTACTTGAGCGCCTCCATCGTGTACCGGATCTGCGCCTCGATCATGAACACCTGGGAGGTGTGCCCCAGCCCGGTGTTCGGCCCGGCCAGCACGAAGGCGTTGGGGAAGCCGGCGACCGTGGTGCCCCGGAACGCCCGCACGTCGGAGCCCCAGTGCTCGGCCAGGGAGCGGCCCTCCGCGTCGAGGATGCGCTGGGCGATCGGCGGGTCGGTGACGTGGAAGCCGGTGCCGAGGATGACGGTGTCGACCTCGTGCTCGGTCTCGCGGCCCGACGCGTCCCGGGTGACGACCGCGTGGGGGCGGATCTCCGTGATGCCGTCGGTCACCACGTCGACGTTGGGCCTGGCCAGCGCCGGGTAGTAGTCGTTGGACATCAGGATGCGCTTGCAGCCCGCCCGGAAGTCCGGGGTGAGCTTGGCCCGCAGCACGGGGTCCTTGACGCTGCGGGCGATGTTGGCCCTGCCGAGCCGCTCCACGACGGTGAGCAGCCTCGGGTTCTTGGCGAAGCCGAGGATGTAGGTCTCCCGACCCCAGTAGATGCTCTTGCGCGCGATCTGCTGAGTGACCGGGAAGGTCCGGTACAGCCAGCTCTCGACCCTGGTGATGTCGCGGTCGTGGCGGAACATCACCCACGGGGCGGTCCGCTGGAACAGCGTCAGGGCGCCGACCTCCGGCTGGATCCGGGGGACGAACTGGATGGCCGACGCCCCGGTGCCGATCACCGCGACCCTCCGGCCGGCGAGGTCGTGGCCGTGGTCCCACTCCGCGGAGTGGAACAGCTTGCCCTCGAACGAGTCCAGGCCCTTGACGTCGGGGTAGGACGGGTCGGCGAGGGGGCCGGCCCCGCTCACCAGGAACTGGGCGGTCACCGTGCCGCCGTCGGTCGTGATCCGCCAGCGGTTGCCGTCGGGCTCCCACCGCGCGGAGCGCACGTCGCTGCCGTAGCGCACGTGCCGGTCCACGCCGTACTCCCCGGCCACCCGCTTCATGTACTCCCAGATCTCGGACTGGGGGGAGAACGTGCGGCTCCAGTGCGGGTTGGGCGCGAACGAGAACGAGTACAGGTGGGAGGGGACGTCGCAGGCGGCGCCCGGGTAGTCGTTGTCGCGCCAGGTGCCGCCGACGTCGTCGGCGCGCTCCAGGACCACGAAGTCGTCCAGACCGGCCTGCTTGAGCCGGACGGCCATGCCGAGGCCGGCGAATCCCGACCCGATGACGGCCACCCGGAAGTGCGGGGGTGCTTCGGTCACGTTCTGGTCCCTTCGTGCGAACCGGCCCGGGGTGGTGCCTCCCGAGGCGGGGGTGTGGCCCCCGGGGACGTGGCGCGTACGCCCCCGGGGGAGTCGCCGCCCGGAGGCGAGGCGCGTTCGCCTCCGGGAGGTGCGGCTCCCGGGGGCGTGGCGCGTTTCGCCCCCGGGAGGTCGGGGCCGCCGCCGGAAGACGTGGCGCGGGGGGTGGTTACGGGG
>NZ_JBSHDN010000072.1:0-30419 GCF_053616335.1 Nocardiopsis sp. NPDC055824 | reverse complement strand
GTCTAGGACCGGCGGGCCCGCGGGCTCCAGTGGTTTTCCGGGGTGTGCGGCGGCTCAGCGCCGCCTGGTCCACACGTCGTCCTCCGGGGCCCGCGCCGGCGGGGCCGGGGGCGCGGGGGCCGCGCCGTGGCGCGGCCGGTACCCGGCGTCGGGCACGCGCTCGCTGTCGGGCGGGGCGGGGGTCGCGTGGACCGGGCGCCGCGCGTAGTCGGGGCGCTCCTCGTCCACCCCGAGGAGGAGGAAGAGGCTGCAGACCAGCAGGAAGACGAACAGGCCCGTCATCATGGGCAGCAGCAGGTCCGTGGTGCTCGCCCCGGGCGGGGGGCCGTAGCGGTTCAGGCGCGAGGGCTCGATGTGGACCCCCAGCATGCCGGTGTAGTGCATGGAGGTCACCGCGACGGCCATCACCGGCGAGGCCAGGAGGATGGCGGTCATGCCGCGCAGCCGGGACGCGCACCACAGGGCGCTGGTGGCCGCGACCAGGGCGATCGCACTCGCCAGCGCGACGTAGACGGGGTCGTGGTGGAGTTCGCCGTGGACGCTCATCGACGCCATGCCGGTGTAGTGCATGGCGACGATGCCGGCCCCGGCGACGAGCCCGCCGAGCAGCAGGGTGGACGTCCTCTGCCGCGAGATCGTGATGGTGAGGGCGACGCCCATGACCAGGACGGCGGTGACGCCGCTGACGACGGTGAGCAGGGCGTCGTAGCGGATCGAGGTGCCGACGGGGGAGAACCCCATCATGGCGATGAAGTGCATGGACCAGAGGGCCATGCCGCCGAGGGAGAGGGATGCCAGGGCCAGCCACTGCCACCGCGTGAAGGTCTTCGACCGGCGGGCACGGGCGGCGAAAGCCAGACCGAGGAACGAACCGATGGCCGAGACCGTGAAGGCGATGATGGGGGTGAGCCAGTCCTGGGTGGGGAGATCGACCACAACTCGCTACTTTCTATGACCTGAGTCACAAATCGACCCAGGTTATGGATAGTAGGGATGCTCAGGATGGGACACCAGGGGTTTGAGAAAACCCGGGTGGCCTGATGTGGCCATTCATCACCCGGCGGCGGCCGAAGGCCTCAGGCGGGGCGGTCCCAGGCGCTGCCGGTGCTGTGGCGCGCGGTGTAGCGGCCCCTCTCCCCGCCCGGGAGCGCCGGGACGGGCGCGGGTTCGCCGTCGTGCCGGGCGGTCCGCGCCCCGCGGCGCGGCTCGGAGTCGTCGACGCCGAGCATCAGCAGGAGGCTGCACACCAGGAGGAAGACGAACAGGCCCACGACCAGGGGCAGGAGCAGTTCCGGGGCGGTCGAGCCCGGCACCGCGCCCGGGTTCCGGGCGTCGTCCACGGTGACGTGCACGCCGAACATGCCGGTGTAGTGCATGGAGGTCACCGCGATGCCCATCACCAGGGAGGCGAGCAGGATCGACACGACGCCCCTGAGCCGCTGGGTGAACCACAGGGCCGCGGTCGCGGCGAGCAGGGCGACGGCGCCGGCCAGTCCCACGAACAGCGGGTCGTGCCCGAGGTGGCCGTGCATGTTGATGGACGCCATGCCCAGGTAGTGCATGGCGACGATCCCGCTCCCGGCGATGGCGCCGCCCGCCAGGAGCCACCCCGTCCCGCGGCGGATGACCGTCAGGTACTGGGCCAGCCCCATGGCCAGCACCGCGAGGAGGCCGCTGGCGACGGTGAGGGTCGCGTCGTAGCGAATAGCCAGGCCCGGGACGTGGAACCCGAGCATGGCGATGAAGTGCATCGACCACACGGCGGTGCCGCCGAGGCAGAGGGCGCTGAACACCAGCCAGGTGGCGCGGCCGGCCCCGCGGGCGTTCCGGGCGCGGGCGGCGAACATGAGGCCGACGAAGGAGCCGATGACCGACACCGCGTAGGCGACCGCGGGGGTCAGGGCCCCGTGGGTGAAGTGCTCGACCATGGCCTGCGGCTCCGGGGGTGTGGGGAGGGAGTCCTGTTCAGGCCAATCCTAGGGAGGCCGGTGCCGGTCGGGGACGGGTTCGGGCCGCATCGTGCGATCACGGTGGGCGGTCGCGGCGCAAGGGTCCTTGGTCCTGAGGGCATGTGGCGGACGGTAGCCGCAGACTGTGTGACGCCAAACACACCGGGGAGGCCGTTCCGGGAGCGCCGGCCGCCTCCCCGCCCCGCCGTCCCGCGCCCGTGCCGGGCGCGGGTGCGGGGACCGTTCACGGGGGCGGGACCGCCGGGGACGGTCCCGCGTCGCGCGCGCTAGGCGCGCAGGCCGCCGAAGGCGATCCGGGCGAGGGTGTCGGCGACCTCCTCCGAGGCCAGGCCCCGGTCCGGCTTGTACCACTCCACCAGCGAGTTGACCATGCCGAACAGCAGGCGGGCGGCGACCGCCGGGTCGACGTCGCTGCGGATGTCGCCGTCGACGATCCCCTCGCGCACCAGGTCGGCGATCAGGTGGTCGAACTCGCGGCGCCGCTCCAGCGCGCGCTTCTCCACCTCCGTGTTCCCGCGCACGCGCAGCAGGAGGGTCACGTGGGGCAGCTCCTCCACCAGGACGCGGACGCTGCCGCGCAGCACGTGGTCGAGCCGGTCGATGGCCGGGCCGGTCGTCGAGCCCTCCTCGCGGGTGACCGCGAACAGGGCGTCCATCGCCAGGTCCAGGGAGCGGCGCAGCAGTTCGGTCTTGCCGGTGACGTGGTGGTAGATCGCCGACTTGGTCACGCCCAGGGCGCGCGCCAGGTCCTCCATGCTCGTGCCGTCGTACCCGCGCTCGTTGAACACGCGCGCGGCGACGCGCAGGACGGAGTCGGCGTCGTGGCCGGGGCGACCGGAGCGCCGCCGGCCCGCCCCGCGGCGGGAGGACGCTGGTTCGGGAGGGGAAGTTCGGGACACGGTTGTCGAATCTACCTGGTGGAGGGCGCCGGTGCGCGGGTCCGGCCGGGAGCGCCCCCGTCTCCGGCGGTCCGCGCGAGGACGCGGTGACCCGCCGGACGGTCGGTCGGTCATGGCGGGCGGACGCCGCCCGCGCCCGCGGAGGCCCGCGCCGCCCTGAGCCTCCGCCGACGGGTTCCGCCCGCCGCCCGGGGGAGACACGCTTGGTCCAAGGATTGCCCCGGCGGGATTGTCCGCCGCTCCGACCAGGCGTAGCTTCGGCCTCATCGTCACAGGTACGGGCGGTACCGCGCCCGCGCCCACCCGACCCTGAGCGAGGCAGCATGGCGATCGTCCAGAAAGCCGCCCCACGGAGGGCGACGATCACCGAGGGCCACGACGCGGACCGCAGGCGGCAGAGGCTCGACCGGGGCAACACCCGGTGGCGCACCTTCGGCTCCGTCCATCCGCGCCAGGGCTCCGGCCGCAGGCGCGAACTGCTCGAACACCAGGCGCCCCGGGTGTCCGTCCTGTCCTGCGCCGATTCCCGCGTGCCGCCCGAGATGGTCTTCGACCAGGGGCTCGGCGACATGTTCACGACCCGGTCGGCGGGCCAGGTGCTGGACTCGTCGGTGCTCGGCACGCTCGTCTACGGGGTGGACGCGTTCGACACGGAGCTCCTGGTCGTGTTGGGCCACGACTCGTGCGGGGCCGTGAAGGCGGCCGTCGAGGCCCTCCGGACGGGTGAACTGCCGCCGGGCAACCTCGGCTACCTCGTGGGGCAGGTCCTGGAGGTCGTGGAGACGGTGCCGGAGCAGGAGACGGAGAAGGCCTTCCTCGACGCCTGCGTGCGGGCCAACGCCCGCGCCGTCGCCGAGCAGCTGCGGCACGAGCCCGGCCTCCGGGAGGCGGTCGCGGCCGGGCGCATGAAGGTCGAACCCGCGCGCTACGACCTCAGGCGCTCCCGCGTGGAGTGGCTGGACGACGCGTCCGGGGGCGAAGGGGGGATCCCGGCGCCGAGAGCCCGGACCGGGTGAAGGCGCAGGTGGACCAGGACGGGCGAACGGCCGCACGGAGAATTCCGGGCGGCCGTTCGCCTGTCCGAATGGGGGCGGTTGTGATTGTCGTTACCTGAGTGGTGTTCTGTGGCGCTAGGGATCCATTAAAAAACTTGGAGAGGTTAGCGGCTTAAGGGTAATTTGGTCCTCGTTTGGCGGCATTGGTCTCTAATGTCGCTAGTCGAGAAGGGAAAACCCCCATGGCCATCACCCGTCGCGGCGCCTTACGCGCATCCCTCATCGGCGGAGTCGGGGCAGCGGTCGCCACCGCAGCCCCCGCCTCCGCCTGGGCGGTCCCCATGCCCTCGCCCTCCCCCGGCCCCCAGGACGCGGCCTCGGCCCTCCGGCTCCTCAAGGAGGGCAACCGCCGCTGGAAGCGCATCGCATCCCGCCACCCCAACGAGGGGGCGGCCCGCAGGGCGGAGATGGCCGTCGGGCAGAACCCGTTCGCCGTCGTCCTCGGATGCGCGGACTCCAGGGTCGCCCCGGAACTGGTCTTCGACCGGGGGCTCGGCGACCTCTTCACCATCCGGTCCGCCGGCCAGGTCCTGGACTCCTCCGTCCTCGGCAGCATCAGCTACGCGGCCGAGCACCTGGCGGTCCCGCTCATCGTCGTCCTCGGCCACGCCTCCTGCGGAGCGGTCGGCGCGGCCGTGGAGGCGCACCGCACCGGGCAGGTCCCGCACGGCCACGTCGGCTACCTCGTGGAGCAGATCCTGCCGGTCGTCGACGCCACGCCGGACGACGGGGGCGACTTCGTTGACGCCTGCGTGCGGGCCAACGCCGAGCACATCACCGGCCTGCTCCGCCAGGACGCCGACCTGCGCGACCTGGTCGACACGGGCCGCCTGGACATCGTCCCCGCCCGGTACGACCTGGAGACCTCGGCGGTGTCCTGGCTCTGACGCCGCGGGCGTCCGTTCCGGGGCGTAGGGCCTGAAAGCCGCACAGGACAAAAAAGGTGATCGACCGGATTCTTCCGGTCGATCACTGTCGTTCTCGGGTCTGGGAGGCACGTTCCCCTCAAGGGATTTTCGGCAGTAAATGACATGCAGGGCCTCCTATCAGGCAAAACAAAACACATGACGCAAAAACCTGCAGATTCGCGAGAATAGCCTTATTCTCGTGGTGTCCGCAAAGGACTGCCTGATTCACAGCGGGCCGGTCGCCGAACGGCCCCTTTCTCGTAAAGGACCGCCGTGCGCGCCTTCGACCAGCAGATGCGGGAGATGCTCCAGACCCCGGGAGTGCACAGTGTCGGCCTCGTCGACTGGCGGGGCGGCCGCACCCTGGCACGCGTCGGCGCGGACGACCGCTCGGACGACGCCGAGGCGATCCTGAGGGCCGTCCACGGCGGTCCGCTGTGGGCCGTCGGGGACCTGGAGGACATGGTCGTCACCGGGACCGACCGCTGCCTGCTGCTCGCCGTGCTCGACGACCCCGACCTGTGCCTCCAGGTGTGGATGGCACGGGACGAGGGCAACCTCGGCTACGCCCTGCGGCGCCTGAGGCGGCTCGCCCGCACGGTCGCGGTGCCTTCGCCGCCCCGCCCAGGGCAGGACGGCGACCTGCCTCCCCGCCGCGGCGGCGACCCCGCCCGTCCCCCCGCCCGGGCCGCCGCGTCCGTGGACCGCCGGGTCCTGGAACGGGTCCTCACCGCGCTCCGCACCCTGTCCGCCGACCGTCCCCGGCCGGACGTGGGGGTCGCATGACCTCAGGAGCCTCGCCCCGGCGGGGCGTACAGGGGCCCCGCCGGTGGATGGCCGACCTGAAGGCCCGGCGCCGACCTACACCCAGGAGAGAGAAGGACATGCCGAACATCGAATCCGGTCTCAAGGACATGATGCAGATCGAGGGGGCCATCGGCGCCGCCGTCGTCGACTACAGCAGCGGAATGGCGCTGGGCACCCTCTCGTCCACGAACACCCTCGACCTCACCGTCGCCGCGGCGGGCAACACCGAGGTGGTCCGCGCGAAGATGCGGACCATGGACCAGTTGGGCCTCAACGACGCGATCGAGGACATCCTCATCACCCTGTCCGGCCAGTACCACGTCATCCGGCCGCTCACCAGCCGCAAGGGGCAGGGCCTCTTCCTGTACCTGGCGCTGGACCGCGCCCGTGGCAACCTCGCCCTGGCCAGACACAGGCTCAAGGGCATCGAGGGGGATCTGGAGGTCTGAGCATTCCCAGGGGCCGAGGCGATGGGGGAGAATGCCGGTGTCAACCCCCCGACGCCGCAGGGAGCCCGGTATGTTCCGGATCGTGATCAGCCGCCTCACCCACGACGGACTGCACGTCACCCCAGAGCAGCACAGGACGGCCATGTCCGTCGACGAGGCGGTCCTGGCCGTACGGCAGCACCTGCCCACCGCCGACACCGGGGCCCTGCGCGGCGACGCGGTGCAGACCTCCGTCAACCGGGTCAACGACTTCCGGCGCGACGTCCGCACCGGTGACGGCGACCGCTTCCGCGTGGTGATCGCCCCCATGATGTGACCGGGCCCGCCGCGGCCCCCGACGGCGGCGGGGCCGTCCCTCCCCGGGAGGATGCGGGGAGGGACGGCCCCGGGCCCGGCGCGGGCGCGGCCGGGCGGTGCCGTCAGTCCGAGCCGAAGGCCGAGTCGAAGGACGACTCCGGCGGGTCGTAGGCGTGGGAGCGGACGAAGTCGACCGCCTCCGCCGCCCCGACCAGGCGGTCCATGCCCGCGTCCTCCCACTCCACCGAGATCGGCCCCTCGTAGCCGATCGCGTTCAGCGTGCGGAAGCAGTCCTCCCAGGGGACGTCCCCGTGCCCGGTCGACACGAAGTCCCAGCCCCGGCGGGGGTCGCCCCACGGCAGGTGGGAGCCGAGCCGGCCGTTGCGGCCGTTGCCCGTGCGCCTGCGGGTGTCCTTGCAGTCCACGTGGTAGATCCGGTCGCGGAAGTCCCAGAGGAACCCGGCCGGGTCGATGTCCTGCCACACCATGTGGCTGGGGTCCCAGTTCAGGCCGAACGCGGGCCGGTGGCCGACGGCCTCCAGGGCCTTGTGGGCGGACCAGTAGTCGTAGGCGATCTCGGAGGGGTGCACCTCGAGCGCGAACCGCACTCCCACCTCGTCGAACACGTCCAGGACGGGGTTCCACCGGTCGGCGAAGTCCCGGTAGCCGGCCTCGATGACGTCCTCGCCCACCGGCGGGAACATCGCCACGTACTTCCAGATCGCCGAACCGGTGAAGCCCACGACCGTGGACACGCCGAGCCTCGCGGCGGCGCGGGCGGTCGTCTTCATCTCCTCGGCGGCCCTTCGCCGCACGCCCTCCGGGTCCCCGTCGCCCCACACGCGGGAGGGCAGGATGTCCCGGTGCCGGTGGTCGATGGGGTCGTCGCAGACCGCCTGTCCGAGCAGGTGGTTGGAGATCGCCCACAGGCCCAGGCCGTGGCGCTCGAGGACGTCGAGCCTGTCGCGCACGTAGTCGTCGTCCACGGCGGCCCGCGTGACGTCGAGGTGGTCGCCCCAGCAGGCGACCTCCAGGCCGTCGTAGCCCCACGAGGAGGCCAGGGAGCACACCTCCTCGAAGGGCAGGTCGGCCCACTGGCCGGTGAAAAGGGTGACTGGTCGCGGCATGTTCGCTGTCTCCGTGGTCGGGGGGTCGTCGGTGGGTTGCGGATCAGTGGTCGTCGCCGTGCCCGTCCGCGGGCGCGGGGTCCCCGCCGCCCTCCTCCGCTCCGTCGGGCCGGAGCGCGCCGGGGACGGCGGGCAGGTACAGGTGGACGTGCTCCCCGCCGGCCTCCAGGCTCAGCAGGTCGAGCTGGGTGGCGGCGGCCGACCAGGAGACGACCGCCTCGTTGCGCAGGTCCATGGCGATGTGCAGCACGTCCATGCGCAGCTCCTCGTCCTCGGCCTGCGCCGCCTTGGCGTAGGTCTCCACCGCCATGGACAGGAGGCGGACGGACGAGGTCAGCCCGGTGTGGGCGACGCTGTGGGAGGGCCTGTCGGACGGCGGGTCGCCGAAGTGCCCGGCGGCCTCCTGGACGCCGGTCCGCCAGGAGTTGACGGTCGCGGCGTCGGTCGTGTCCAGCGGCGGGTGCGATCCGTCGGTGGGCAGGAACTCCTCCATGTCCTCCACGATCGGTGTCAGGCCCTCCACGGCCATGCGGGTGTGCTCGACGAGGTCGTCGACCGGTGCGGCGGCGGCCTCCCCGGCGGGGGCGGCGGCGGAGCCGGCGCCGTCACGGCCGAGGAAGACCACGGAGGCGGCGACGAGCGCGCCGACCAGGACGAGCGAGCAGGCCGTCAGCCACCATGTGGCGGCCGTGGCGGGGGCTGCCCCGTCCTGCGTCTCGGGCACCGTGTCGGAGGGGGGTTTGCGTGTGGACATCGTGACGTCTCCTCGGGAAGAGTGGAGCCGCCCGACTTCAGATGGCGCTTTCCGGTGAGCGCGGCACCGAGCGGGGGTGAGGGCTTGCGGCCCGGCCCGGGCGCCGCGGTCCGTGGTGCGGTCACGGCCGCGAGCGGTTCGCTCCGACGCACGGCGTCTCCCTTCAGGAGGTCAGTGAACGCAGGTGGGCCAGGCCGTCGACGGCGATCGCGTCCTGCGACGCCGCCAGGGGTCGCCAGACGGAGGCCGCCGTGGCGATGCTGGCATTGTCCGCCGTGAACGATTCGATGACCAGGGGGCCGTCGTAACCCGCCGCGTCCAGCGAGGCCAGGATGCCGCGCCAGTCCAGGTGGTCGGCCCCCGGCGCGCCCCGGTCGTTCGCGCACACCTGCACGTGCTTGATCCGCCCGGCGGCCCGGCCGATCGCCGCCGCCACGTCCTGCTCCTCGATGTTCATGTGGTAGACGTCCAGGGCCAGGCCGCAGTGCTCGGCCGGCAGGTCCGCGAGCATCGCCATGCCCTGGTCGACCGTGTTGACCAGGCTCGTCTCGTACCGGTTGAGCGGCTCGACCGCCACACAGACCCCCGTGGCCGAGGCGTGCCCGACCACGGGGGCGAGCCCCTCGACCAGTTCCGCACCGGCCCGCCGGCGCTCGTCCGGGGACAGCCTCCACGTGCGGCCGACCGAGGCGTAGGCCGGGCCGGCGACGACGGGGGAGCCGACCGTCGCCGCCGCGTCCACGACCCGCTTGAGGTAGTCCTGCGTGGCCGAGCGGGTGGCCGGGTCGGTCGCGACGAGCTCCCGCCCCGGTCCCATGACCAGCACGACGGTGGCGCCGAGCCCCAGCCCGTCCAGCAGCGCCCGTGCGCGCCGGGGGTCCCAGTCGCCGACCTGTTCGACCGGGAGCTCGATCACGTCGAACCCCCACTCCGCCACGCGGGGGGCGATCCGCTCCAGCCCGGCGTCGGTCAGGGGCGACGTCCACACCCAGGTGTTGACCCCCAGCGCGCGCATCTACCGGTCCGTCCAGGCCTCGGGGAAGCCCGGCAGGTCCTCGCCGCCGAACTTCGCGTAGTGCAGCGACGGCATGTCGGCGTTGCGCTCCAGGTACTCGGGCAGCTCGTCCTGGGTGATGGGCGCCTGCGGGAGGATCCACTCCGAGGGGACCTCCTCGCCGGCGAGGATCATGCTCGCGGCGAGGACCGGCGTACGCCACTGGAAGTTGGAGTAGACCGGCGCGATGGCGGTGAGGCCCTCCTCGTCCCACTTGCGCATGAAGCTCAGCTCGTCCTCGCCCGCGATCACCGGGTAGGGCTGACCCGCGTCCTCGAAGGCCTCCAGGCCGGCGACGGCCCCGTCGCCCGCGTCCATCCAGATGCCGTCGATCTCGCCGCGCTGGAGGTGCTGGGAGACCAGGTCCTTGATCCTGGCCCCGTCGCCCTCGGTGAACTCGTCGGCGACCACGTTGAGCTCGCTGGCGCCGAAGATCTCCTGGGCGGCGGCCCAGCGGTGCTCGAGGACGTCGACGCCGGGCAGGATGCGCAGCGCCAGCACGTTCGAGCCGGGCTCCAGGTTGTCGACCAGGAACTCCGCGGCGTCCGCCCCATAGGCGTAGCCGCCGATCGGGTGGATGAACGTGACCATGCAGTCGGAGTTCACCCCGCGGTCGAAGACCACGACCGGGACACCGCTCTCGCACGCGGTCTCCACCGCCGGGGTCAGGGTGGCGGTGGTGGACGGCGAGATGATGATGGCGTCGCAGTCCCCGGAGTCCACGAACGCCTGGATGTCGGAGATCTGCTGGTTGTCGTCGTCCGCGGCGTCGGACACCCGGAAGTCACCGATGGCGCCCTCCTCCTGGAGGGCCTCCACCTGCTGTTCCATGGTGATGAAGCCGGTGACCCGCCACGGGTTGGACACCGAGGCGTTGGAGAAGCACAGGGTGGCGTCCTCGGGGGAGTCGTGGGCGAACTCGGAGGTGTCGATCCACTCCGGCTCGATCGCCTGCATCCACGGCTCGTCCTCGGGACCCTCCGGGGTGATCTCGCGCTGGGCGAGCTGGGCGTCGTACTCGGCCTGGTCGAACCACTCCTCGCTGGGGGCGAGCTCGCTGCCGCCCTCCTCGCCGGCGGCGCCGTCCTCCGGCGCGTCGGTCGTACACGCCGTGAGCATCAGTGTCAGGCCGGCGGCGCCGGCGAGCAGCACGCGGGGGACGCGCATGGTTACCTCCTGGAAGTGCCGAGCGGCCGCTCGGTCGGATGGTCCGGTCGCCGTCGCAGGCGCTCCGGCAGTCGAAGGTCGCCCCGGCGGGCCGCATAGGCCACCGCGGCGATGATGATGACTCCCTGCACCGTCGGCTGGATGGTCGAGGGCAGGTAGAGCTGGTTGAACAGGGTGAACAGCGCCTCCACGGTGACGGCGCCCAGGACGGCGGCGACCACCGTGCCGCGGCCTCCGCCCAGGACCACCCCGCCCAGGACGACGGCGGTGATGGCGGTGAACTCCAGGCCCTGCCCCACCTGCGCCGTGACCCCGGCGTACCCGCCGATGAGGACCGCGGCGACGGTGGCCAGGAGGGAGGAGCCGACGAAGGCCAGCGTGCGCACCCGCCACACCCGCACCCCGGAGAACGCCGCGGCGACGTCGTTGTCGCCGGTCGCGATGAGGGAGCGGCCGTAGGGCGAGCGCATCAGGAGCACCCCGGCGACGGCGATGACGGCCGCGATCACCAGCGCCCACGGGAGCTGGCCGAGGAAGGGCAGGTCCTCGACGCCGCCCCGGCCGGGGACGCGGAAGGCCTCCGACAGGGCGCCGGTGGGCGCACCCCCGGTCCAGTACCGGACGGCCCCGAACAGGATGAGCATCGTGCCCAGGGTGGTGATGATCGAGGGCACCCTCAGCAGGGTCGTGACGAGGCCGTTGACCAGGCCGACCAGCAGGCCGAAGGCCAGCATCACGCCGATCACCGGCAGGGTCATGGCCTCCTCCCCGTCGATGAGGCGGGCCGCGATCACCACCTGGGCCCCGACCAGCGAGCCGACCGAGAGGTCGAACTCGCCGGAGACGATCACGAGGTACTGGCCGATCGCGAGGATCACCAGCGGTGCGGCCTTCTTGGCGAACGCCATCAGCGGCGGGCCCTCGAAGAACGACGGGTTCTGGGTGGCGATGACCGCGAAGATCAGCGCCAGCAGCAGGGCGACGGTCGGGGCGCCTCCCCGGCCCAGCGCCGCGAGCGCGCCCGGGACGCGTCCGCGGGGTGCGGGGGGAGCGGTCGTGGGCGAGGTCATCGGCGGCCTCCCAGGGGTTCCGGCTCGGGTCGGGGCCCGGGATCGGGGGCGGGCGGCGGCGGGGCGCCGCCGGAGGGGAAGCGGACCCGGACGGCGGCACGCGAGTGCCTGCCCCGGGCGTAGACGGCGACGGCGGCGATGACGATCACGCCGCGCATCACGTCCTTGACGAACGGGTCGACGCCCAGGACGTTGAACACCGTGTCGAGCGTGGCGAGGATGAACACCCCGGCGATCGTCCCGGCCACGCCTCCCCGCCCGCCGAGCAGGTAGGTGCCGCCCAGGACGACGGCGGCGATGGCCTCCAGCTCGTAGCCGTTGCCGTAGACGGTGGCGCTGCCCGTGCCGAACCTGGCGGCCAGCAGCAGGCCCGCCACCCCGGCGGTGACGGAGCACAGCACGTGCGCGGTGACGGTGGGGATCCCGGCGCGGACGCCGGAGAGCCGCGCGACCTCGGCGTCGCCGCCGACCGCGTACATGTGGTAGCCCGTGCGGGTGCGGTGCAGGAACAGCACGGCGGCCGCGGCGAGGCCCAGCATGACGAGGGTGGAGACCGGCAGGACGCCGATCCGCGTGTAGCCGAAGGTCTGGAAGGCGGCGGGGATCGCCCCGGCGGGGCCCTGGAAGTTGGTGTCCAGGTAGCCCTTGATGATCAACCCCATCCCCAGCGTGGTGATGAACGGGTTGACCCGCAGCCGGGTCACCACGAGGCCGTTGGCCAGGCCGATCAGCGCGGCCAGGCCCAGGGCCGCCCCGACGCCGAGCAGGATCCGGGAGGGGTCGCCCGCCATGGTGGTCGCCGCGACCACCGTGGAGAGCGCGGCGACGTAGCCGACCGACAGGTCGAGGGACCGGCACAGGATGACGAGGGTCTGGCCGATGGCCAGGAACCCGAGCAGGCTGCTGCGGGTGAACAGGTCGACCGTGTTGGCGGTGGTGAACAGGTTGCCGCCGCGCGTGGCGACGTAGACGGCGCTCGCCGCGAGCAGCAGCACCAGGGCCAGGTAGACCGGGCCCGTGGTGCCGAGCCGGGACCACAGGCCCCGGACGGAGGTGGTGGCGCGTGTCACGGTGCGGCCTCCTCGTGCCGTGCGGGGGAGCCGCCGCCGCTGTCGGGGCCGGGACCGCTGCCGCTGTCGGTGTGGCGCACGGCGCCGGGGGGAGGGCCGGAGCCGAGGTCGTTCTCGGGGCGGCGGCCGGGGCCGGCGGCCCGGCCGGCACCGTCGCCGGAGCGGGGCCCGGCCGCGGCGCCGCCGGAGAGCGGGGCCGCGACGCGGGGGTCCCCGGCGGCCGGGGCGTCCGCCCGCGGGTCGCCGTGGGAACCGGTGGCCATGGCCATCACGGCCTCCTCGGTCGACCCCCCGGGGAGCTCGCCCGCGATCCGCCCGTCCGCCAGGACGACCAGCCGGTCGGCCATCCCGATCAGCTCGGGGAGTTCGGAGGAGATCAGCACGATCGCCGCCCCGGACGCCGCGAGCTCGCGCATCAGCCGGTAGACGGCCTGCTTGGCGCCCACGTCGATGCCGCGGGTGGGCTCGTCGAGGACGATCACGCCGGGTTCGGTGGCCAGCCACTTGGCCAGGACCACCTTCTGCTGGTTGCCCCCCGACAGGTACCGGACCTCCTGGTCGTTGCCGCCGCGCGTCACCAGCTCCAGGGAGGAGAGGATGCCGGGCAGCCGCCGGACCCGGCGGGCCGACCCGAACGGCAGGACCGCGTCCAGGACGAGGCGGCCGTTGGCGGTGACGGACTGGTTCAGCGCCAGTCCCTGCGCCTTGCGGTCCTCGGTCACCAGGACCAGCCCGGCGCGCACCGCCCGGCGCGGGGAGCGGGGATCGATCCGCCTGCCGTCCACGGCGACCTCGCCGCGGGTGAAGCGGGCGATGCCGAACAGGGCGTGGGCGACCTCGGTGCGGCCGCTGCCCTGGAGGCCCCCGAGCCCCAGGATCTCCCCGCCGCGCACCTCGAACCCGATCCCGTCCAGCTGGCTGTTGCCCCCGCCCCTGACCGAGAGCCTGACCTCGCCGACGCGGTCGCCGCGGGGCTCCAGGCGCTCGGGGAAGACCGACGACACCGGTCGGCCGACCATCCGGCGCACCAGCTCCGCGGGCCCGATCCCCTCCGCCGGGACCGTCTCCACCAGGTCGCCGTCCTTGAGGACGGTGATGGTGGCGGCCAGGTCGAAGATCTCCTTCATGCGGTGCGACACGTAGAGGACCGCCACGCCGCGCTCGCGCAGACGGCCGATGATCCGGTACAGGACCTCCACCTCGTGGTCGGCCAGCGCCGCCGTCGGCTCGTCCATCGAGATGATGCGCGCGTCGTGCGACAGCGCCTTGACGATCTCCACGATCTGCTGCTCGGCCACCGACAGGGACCGGACCCTGGTCCAGGGGGCGATGCCCTCCAGGTCGAGGTCGGCGAGCAGCGCGGCGGTGGCCCGCTCCATGGCGCGGCCGTCCACGAGGCCCCTGCGGCGAGGCTCGCGGCCGAGGAACACGTTCTCGGCGACGGTGCGCTCGGGGAGGAGGTTGAACTCCTGGAAGACCGTGGCCACCCCGGCGCGCTGGGCCTGCACGGGGTGCTCGAAGGAGACGCGCGACCCGGCCAGCTCGACGGTGCCCGAGTCCGCCCGGTGCACCCCGGCCAGCACCTTCATCAGGGTGGACTTGCCGGCGCCGTTCTCCCCGACGAGGGCGTGCACCTCCCCCGGGTACAGGTCCAGGTCGATGCCGTGCAGCACGCGCACGCCGAGGAAGGACTTGGTGATCCCCCGCATCCGCAGGAGGGGTTCCGCGGGGGCCGGGGGAGGTGGAGCGGGGGACGCGGGGCCGGGCGGCGGGGAGGCGGTCATACCGCGTCCACCTCCGGGACGTCGACCCAGCGGCGCTCCCGCGCGGAGGCCATGACGGCCTCGGCGATGACGGCGGCGCGCAGGCCGTCGGCGAACACGGGAAGGCCCTCCGGGGCCTGCCCCGCGATGGCCGCGCCCGTGTCGCGGACGAGCGCGTTGAAGCAGTCCTGGTAGCCCTGGGGGTGGCCGACCGGGACGGTGACCAGGCGGGCGGCGTCGGCGCTCAGCGCCGGGTCGTCGCGGGTGATGGTCCCCGTGCGGCCGCGGCTGCCCGCCCAGAGGGTCTCCGGCCGCTCCTGGTCGAAGGCCAGGGAGCCCTCGGTGCCGGAGACCTCCAGGACCAGCTGGTTCTTGCGGCCGGGGGAGACCTGGCTGATCACCGCGCTACCGATGGTGCCGCCGGCCGTGGAGAACTGGAAGGACACCATGTCCTCGGTGGCGACGGGGCGGCCGTCCCGGGTGTCGTTGACGCGGGAGGTCTGGGCGCACACGGTCGCGATGCGGTCGCCGGTGACGAACTCCAGCATGTCGCACCAGTGCGAACCGATGTCGCCGAAGGCCCTGGTGGGCCCGCCGATCTCCGGGTCGACCCGCCAGTTGTCCTCCTCCGGGTAGAGGAGCCAGTCCTGGAGGTAGCCGCCGTGGGCGAGGCTGACGCGGCCGATCGACCCGGAGGCGACCAGGGCGCGGGCCTCGCGGGCCATGGGGTGGAAGCGGTAGGTGAAGGGCACCACGGCGACCCGGCCGGCCTCCCGCGCGGCGGCCACGAGGCTCCTCGCGGTGTCGGCGTCGGTGGCGAGGGGCTTCTCGCAGACGACGTGCTTCCCGGCGGCGAGGGCCGCCAGGCTCAGCGGGGCGTGGAGGTGGTTGGGGGTGCAGACGTGGACGACGTCCACGTCCTCGCGGTGGATGAGTTCGAGGGCGTCGGCGTGCGCGTGGGCGATGCCGTTGGCGAGCCGGAACCCCTCCGCCTTGGCCGGCGAGGAGCCCGCGACCCCGACGACCTCGCCGCCGGCGGCACGGACGGCGTGGGAGTGGACCCGTCCCATGAAGCCGGTGCCGATCACCGCGGCGCGGTAGGCGTTGGGCGTGGTCGTACCGGGTTCGACTGTCTCACCCAGGCTTGTGACCTTTCTCACTGACATGCGGCGAACAGTACGCCCGACTTATGTCGATCGTCAAGCAGAAGTTGACTGACGTGGGAACATTAGAGTCGGTCTGGGTGGCCCGGAGTCCTGTGCTTCACTGTTCGCATGACGGAAGACGCGCTCACTGACCCGGGGAGTCGAGGCGTGACGGACCTGCTCGCCGCTGCCGCCCCGACCGCCGCACCCGGTGCGGGAACCCTGCTCCGGCTCCTGCGGGACGGCCGGCCGCGCACCCGCTCGGAACTGGCCTCGGTGACCGGCCTGGCCCGCTCGACCGTCACCCAGCGCGTGGACGCCCTGCTCGCCAGCGGGCTCATCGGCCCCGCGGGCGAGGCCGTCTCGACCGGCGGCCGGCCCCCGACGACCTTCTCGTTCCGACCCGGGGCCCGCGTCGTCCTCGCCGCCGACCTCGGCGCCACCCACGCCCGCCTCGCGCTCACGGACATGTCGGGGACCGTGCTGGCCGAGGAGCGCGCCGACCTGGACATAGCGCTGGGGCCCGAGACCGTCCTGGACTGGGTCGTCGGCAACGGCAGGGACCTGCTCGAGGGGGCGGGCCGCGGGGTCGGCGAACTCCTCGGCCTGGGGATCGGCCTGCCCGGCCCCGTCCAGCACTCCACCGGGCGCGCCGTCAACCCGCCGATCATGCCCGGCTGGGACAACTTCGACGTGCCCGGCCACGTGCGCGGCCGGCTCGACGTGCCGGTCCTGGTGGACAACGACGTCAACATCATGGCGATCGGCGAGCACCACACCGCCTGGCCGGACGCCAGCCACCTCATGTTCGTCAAGGTCGCCACCGGCATCGGCTGCGGCATCGTCAGCGAGGGCAGCGTCTACCGGGGCGCACAGGGGGCCGCCGGGGACATGGGGCACATCCACGTGCCCAGCGGCGGCGACAAGCCCTGCCGCTGCGGCAACACCGGCTGCCTGGAAGCCGTCGCCAGCGGCGCGGCCCTGGCCGCCGCGCTCACCGGGGCGGGCGTCCCGGCGTCGGGGGCCCGCGACGTCGTGGAGCTCTCCCGCAATGGGTCGGTCCCCGCACTGCGCGCCCTGCGCCAGGCCGGGCGCGACATCGGGGAGGTCCTCGCCGCCTCCGTCAACATGTTCAACCCGTCGGTCATCGTGATCGGCGGCGCGCTCGCCCTCGCGGGCGACCACCTCCTCGCCGGGGTCCGCGAGATCATCTACCAGCGCTCACTGCCCCTGGCCACCGAGCACCTGAGCATCGTCTCCTCCCGGGCCGGGGAGGGCGCGGGCGTGGTCGGCGCGGCCGTCATGGTCATCGAGCACTGCCTGAGCCCCCGCCACGCCGACACCCTCGTCAACGGCTGACCCTGGTCGGTCGACACGGGGCGCGGGCCGTCGGGCTCGAACCCGTTCCGCTTCCGTCAAGAGCCCGGTCGGAGGTCAGCGGTGGGGCGGCTGTGCCGCGCGATCCGGCCAACCTTTTTCGTCTATCTCCTGGAGCGTTTTTTCGTCAAGGGAGGCCAGGGGTTTCTTTGTTGCGGCTTTTTCGACGTTCCCAAGGCGAAAGGAAACGCCATCGACTTCAATGAAGCCAGTAGAGTCTCGGTTGACCATTCCTCCCCTCGTGTACATGAGGAGGAGCGGAATGAAGGGGTCGGGGATCTTGGTCGTGTCGAGCCCGTGGTCCTTCAGTGCAGCGAAGTGAAGCGACCACTTGACCGTGTGCAGCACAAAGTAGGTTCCTGCCCCTGACATGCTTTCGATGACTTCGTCAACAAGGGGCTCGGGGGCGCGAATGTCAGGATTGATGCGGTCTGCGATGTCGTAGAAGGGCCAGGGGCCCGTCCGGAGCTCCAGGGCCCAGAGCGCCGATCGCCTAAGGTACTCCTGGACAAGGCGAGCCTGTGATCTTCTTTCTGTACCTGCATTTTCCCATTGGATGAGCTTGATCTGCTCGGCGCGCTTCTCGAGCCCTCTCATCCCGATCGAAGGCTTGCAAAAATATGCACTCGAAATATTCGGGCTTGCTGAGTCTGCATGGTGCTTGATTCGACCTTCTTCTCTGGAGTCCGGTTCTCGTGGCTCTTGGTCTGATGGAGATATTATTGTTTCCCAGTTCAAAGCCAGGGAGCGGGGTGTTCCTCTCCCGTTTCCGGGGACCGCAGGAGCTTGGTCGGCTCGAACCTCTCCTGCCTGACGATGTTGCACTGATCGTCCAGTTCACGGTGGATGATCCTGTTGCCCAGGGCGTCATAGATCGTCTCCGACAACAGACGGCCTTCTTCGTCCCACTCATGCCAAGGTCCTACGGCCCCGTGAGGATGGCGGCGCAGCCCCTGCGTCACCAGCCAGCCCGACGCCGACCACTTCAGCACAGGGCCGTGCTCGAAGCCATCGACCACCGTGGAGGTCTCCCTCCTGCCATCGGTCTCCTGTCGAAAAGCCCGCCCGGTGAAATTCTCGCCGTGCAGAAGGAGCGCCTGGTTTTCGGGGGAAATTTCCAGCCCTTCAACCGAGACAGCCTCGGAGAACCTTCCGGACTGTGCATCCTGAGGTGCAACGACGGGTGGGGTGCGAAGCCAGGGGGCGGATACCTCGGACCCCCTTCCTGTGATGTTCCTTGAAATGCAGTCACCTCCCTCCACCGGGGTTCCCGAGGAATCCCAGCGCCTGTCGATGTGGACGACGCCCTCCTCGTCTTTTATGGTTTCAGAAATCAGATTTCCATCTACATCCCAGTCGTAGGAGGCTCCCAGGAGGCGGCCGACACGTGTCCTGTTTCCATAGCTGACAAGAAAACCTATCTTTGTCAGGATGTATTCCGGTCCGTTTGCCATACCTGAAATAAACAGCTGAAAAGAGGAGTATCCGTCCTCCTTCTCCAGGGAGTAGCCCGTGAACGGAATCCCCTCGTACTCCGCGGACCATTCGTCGGGGAACTCGAGGGCCTCGAAATCGACAACAATCATTCTACTTCTCCGTTTCGTATTCCGGAGGGATGAGGTTGGGGTTGTTCGGGTGGTGGTTCATTCGCCCGGAGAAGGGTGTGTCAAATTTTCTCGTTTCGCAAGGAGGGGCCTGTTCATCTGTTTCGGTACGGTCCGTCTTGGGAGTCCTGTCGGAATCGGAATGTCTTGTGTCAGATTCCCCGGCCTCGCCCTCCTGGTGGGTGGCGCGGTCCTGATCCACGTCTCTCTCAGGGATGGGTGCTGGCATATCCGGGGAATTGACCTGGGAGGCATGGGGAGCGGGAGCATCCGGGGAAACCGGCTTCTTCGCTGCCCCTCCGCTGGCTCGATGAAGGGCTTCCTACCGTTCCCGACGTCGGGAGTAGTGTCGTCGTCGGAGCCGTTTCTCGGGCCGGTGGGCTTGTCGCCGTCCTTGTTGGTGGCGACGGGGTTCCGGTCCTGCGCAGGCGCGCCACGGCTGCTCTCGGCACCTTCCTGCGGGCGGTGCGGAGGACTATGATCACCGATTTCGGCCAGATTCACCGTCCGGGCGGGGGCGACACGGGGACGTCGCGTTCGGCGGTCAGGGTGTCGTCGCCCCGTCTGCCCACACCGGCGGGGACCCGGTCGCCGGCGCCCTCGTCAACGGCTGACGGGAGGCCCGGCCGACGCGGGGCGGTCGCACCCGGGGTCGATCCAGAGATGCCCGGAGCTGGTACGGGGGATCGTTCGGACCATCGCGTTGAAATCTGACCCGATTCGGTCAAGAGCACCGGTCGAAGGTCAGCGGGCGGGGTGGCTGTGCCGACCGATCTTGACAAGTAACCTGAGCTGGGAACGGGGGAAGGGCGAGGAAAGAGTGCTTGCCGAAGTCCTCAGCCCCCGCGGGCGGAATTTGCTTCGTCAACCTTTTCGCGCAGCCAGTCCGGCATGAATTCCTCACTGCGCGGGAAGAGTTTCACCTCTCGGAGGTATTCGCGGAGATCTGCATCGAAAAGGAAATCAGGAGGGTTGTCGTAGTCTAATACTGACCTGTACCTTCCCGTGTTCCACAGTTTCAACTTCAAGGAGAACCATGTCCCCTCGTTCTCCTTGTACATTCCTGCTCGTAGTTTCATGCATTTCATTCCCGATTCGAGTGGAAGTTCTGTGCGGACTATTTCTCCGTTCCCCTTTTCGACTTCGATGAGCTCGTTGGCGTGGCGGCCCATGATGCTCACATGGTAGATAGCGGCCCTCCACTCCTCTGGAAAAAAAGCGGGGAGGGCAGATGCGATTTCATTTATCGCATGCTGCTCTTCGAGTGGCCCCATGTGGCCTTTTTTGATGCCGTACATAATTTAGGGCTCGCTTGAACAATTGTCTTTCAGGTGGGGAACTCGCCGTACCAGCTGCGCTGGACGAGGTGCTTGGGCAGGTACCCGGACTCGACCTCGAGCCGGAAGTCGGGGTCCTGTTCTGCTGTGTCGTAGGCCAGGCACGCCATGGCCAGGAGGCCGAGGGGGACCACGCCCTCGATGTCCTCGGCCCGTTCTGCGTCGGCCGTGTAGTAATCACCGTGCAGTGCCAGACCTTGGGCCAGGGCTTCGTTGAACTTGGCGCTGTCACGCTCCACCAGGCGGAGGAAGGCGTTCATGGGGGGGAAGACAAGTTTGTCGAGGCTCTCCGTGTCGCCGAAGTCGACCCGTTCGGGGGTGGACAGTTCCATGGCGGCCATGAGTTCTTCTCCCAGGCCAGGACGGTTAAGGACGAAATTCTGGAGAGCGGAGATCCAGTGGTAGGTGAAGGGGTTGTACCGGGTGCCCTTTCTCTCGCCTGCTTCGCGAAGCAGGTCGACCGGTATCTCGCACAGTTCCCGGTAGCGCTTCTGGTCGCGGCACACCACGGCGAGGAAGAAGGCAGTAGTCCAATTGCTCGCATTTGTAGAGGTCTTGGGGCCGGTCGCCCTGGTCCGCCGAAGCCTATGGTTGACCATCAGCTCGAGTTCGGTGTCTCTAGGGTTGGTTTGCACTGTGAACAGGGCGTGGTGCATCTGCATGTCGGCGGTCCAGGTTTCCCAGGTCTCCAGGAGTGAGACCTCGGGGTCGACCGCGGTACTGAACATCACGTCGATGTGCAAGGTTCCCACCATGACGTCGACACCTGATGGTTTCGACTCGAGGAACAAAGAATACTTCTCACGTGTTGCTTTGCTTCTTTCCCGATGGCCTGGATCTGTTCGATGGGAGAGATCGTGGCTGGGGATGTGCACGGTCATTCTTCTTCCTCTCGGATGTCAAAGAATCTCATAGAATTCCCCCTGTATTTCCCGGATTTATCTGGATTGCCCTTCGCTTCTACATAGTGGAGTTTTTCCGGGCTCTCGATCATCATGTCCTGGATCTCCAGGGCGAGCTCTAACTCCTCGCCTCCTCGTTTGATCATTCTCTTCAGAATATCGTTGAAGTACTCCCGCGTCCCCTGTTGGACCCGCTTGGGTCCGTCGGAAGTTTTGATGGTTCGTTCGTTGAGACCGGTGTCGAGGCTGCTCTTGGCCTCCACGATAACGAGCCCGCCGTCGGCGGTTCGCCAGATCTGGTCGAACTGGTGGTTGCCGTTCTTGGGGGCGTTATCGCTGACTGGAACGGGGTTCGGACTTCCGGGCTTGCTTTCTGCCAGTTCCGGAAGAGTGCCCCGCCACGTGGTGGTGACCGCCTTGCCCTCGGAGTCCTTGACAGGTTTCCCGTCTGGATTCCTCAAGGGTTCTTCAAAAGTTACCTCGGATCCGTTGAAGGTGTCTCTCACCGCCTGTTCGGCGGACTTGTCGCCGAACCTCTCAGTGAGGCGGGTCCTCATCCTCCCCATGGGCTTCCGGATTTCACGAGCCCTTTCGAGGTCCTGGTTGACGGAACTTGAAGGGGTGTTCGCATACTTCGCCTTGAGTCCCTGGACGATCCTGTTCAGAGGGTTGTAAGCGTCCAAGGAAATTTGACGGAGATTGGCAAACCTGTCCAGGTTCCGAAGGACTTGGATCGTTATGCCTGCTCGGGTGCCCTTAATCTCTCCAGGGAGATAGAAGGGAGGCTCGGGCGGAGGAAGGGCGTCCCTGGCGATCCATGGATCACCTGTGTCGGCCCTTGTGAGACTGGGGATGGGTTGCCCATTGATGCTGAGACCCTCCCTGTACCTGTGGCCGAGGGTGTTGTAGAAGGCCCTTTCCAGAAGCGCTCCGTACTTCTTGTCGTTGACGAGGTCGACGAAGTTGTCCCTGAAGTCGGTACCGGTGCCGAGGTCCATGGTGCTGAGGATCTCGCGGGCCCTCGCCTGTGCCTCCTCCCGTGTCTTGGGTACGGGAAGTGGCTCTTCCTGCCGACCATCCGGCCCATTATCAGCGGAGGACGAGCGTGAATCGGCATCACTGCTGCCGTCGCTGCCGTCGCTGCCGTCGCTGCCGTCGCTGCCGTCGCGTTGGAGATCGGGGGAGTCGGGGTCGGAGGCCGGGCGGACGGGCCCGCCGTCCTGTGCGTCGTTGTGCGTCCTGGAACCCGAGGACGACCCGTCCGTGTCGCTCCTGCTGTTCGGGTCCAGGGGGGACGTCCGGGCGTCGACACGGTCCTCGCCGGAGGGGGTGCGCTTGGGCGGGTCGCCGCCGTCGGCGCTGTTGCGGACGTCCGGGTTCCGGTCCCGCATGTCGGCCCCGTGCCGGTCGTTCGGTACTTCGTGCCGGTTCTCGGGGCCGTCCCCGTTCCGGTTCCACGCATCCGGGTCGGTACGCGTGTCCCGTTCCCCCACCCGGTCGCCGTCGGATCCGCGTCCGGTGCTGTCGGCCAGGTTCACCGTCCGGTCGGGGGGCGACACGGGGACGTCGCGCCCGGCGGTCAGGGTGTCGTCGCCCCGCCCTCCCACACCGGCGGGGACCCGGTCGCCGGCGCCCTCGGGGCCGTCGAAGAGCTCGGCCGCGGTCCAGTGACCCTCCTCGGAGCCCCTGGGGCCGTTCGGGTCGGTCTGGGACTCCCGCGCGACCTCCACGATCCGCTGCCGGTTGTCCCGATCGGCCGCGCGGTCGACCTCGGCCAGCTCCGGCTGCTCCACGATGTCGAAGAACGCCTCGCTGTCGGCCAGCTGCTGGGCGGTGGGATCGACCGGCCGGGCGGGGTCCTGCCCGTCGCGGTCGTTCCGCGGCTGCGCGGGGCGTCCGGACCCGCCCGGCGCACCGGGACGGCCGCCGGTCTCCGAGGACTCCCCGCCGCTGTCGGAGGCGGACGCCCACCGGTCCAGGTGGGTCTGGAGCTCCGTCCACTGCGCCGGGCTGTAGTCGCCCCGGTCGAAGGAGCTCGCGTCCAGGCTCGCGATCGGGGAGTGCACGCCCCCGTAGTTCGGGATCCCGGCGGGCAGGTTCACCTCCACGTCCGTGCCCGAACCGGAGTCCGAGCCGCCACCGCGTCCGCCCATACCGTCGACGATGGCCATACCGCGCCAGGCCATCAGCGGCACGCCCACGACCGAGCCCACGCCCGTCGCGGTCAGGGCGGCGCCGCCGACCATCGCGACGATGTTGAGCGCGGCGGTGCCGATGACGTACCCGGGGCGCTCGCCCCACTCCTCCCAGGGCACCACCGAGTGGGCCAGGTCCTTCCACGCCGAGCCGAGAGCGTCCCCGCCGGCCCAACCCCAGCTGTCGGACTCGCCGTCGTACATGCCCACCAGGGAGGCCACGGACTGGACGTTGCCCTCGTGGTACTCCCACAGGGCGTCGCCCCAGGACGCCTGGAACCACCCCTCGGAGCTGTGCATGCCCAGCATCGCCCCGGTGCCCTCGACCGCTCCGACCCCGAAGTCCCACACCGCTGCCCCGGCGTCGACCCACCAGTGCTCGTCGGTGGTGGCCCCGCCCATGTCCCACTCGGTGGCCAGGTCCGACAGGCTGTCCTCGTACCCGTGGTAGAACACGTCGGGGTCCAGCTCGCCGCCGCCGGAGGGCATCGCCTCGAACCCGGTGCGGTCGGGGACGTAGTGGTTGATCTGGTTGGCGCAGTCGCGCTCGGCCGCCTCGTAGTCCTCGATGATGCCGGTGCCCTCGCTGATGAGGCGGCTGTTCTCCTCCACGTCGGGGCTCTCGCCGATGCCGAAGAAACCGGCCACGCCCTCGGCGTCGCGCCAGTCGTCGCCCTTGGCGTCGATGCGGGCCCGGAACGCGTAGGCCTCGGTGCGCAGGGAGTTCCAGCGCCTCTTGATGCCGCGCAGGTCCTCGGCGAAGTTCTCCAGCGCGTTCGCGGCGTTGTTCAGACCGGTCAGGACATCGTCGCCGTCACGGGCCACGGGGCCCAGGACCGTGTAGAGCTCGTCCGCCTCGGGGGCCTTGTAGCTGGACGTGAGCGCGCCCCAGGACGAGTCGATGTCGTTCCCTGTGTCGGCCACCGACTGGCCGGCGGTGCGGAGGGCGGCGGCGAGGGTCTCGATGTAGCCGGGGGAGGCGGTGGGGACGGGGAAGGTCGCGGGGCTGATCTTGTCGTCCCCGTCCGTGAGCATGCTGACCTGCTCATCGGTGGTCAGGGGCGTGGTCGAGGTCGGCACGTCTGGTGCTGGGGGCACAGGTGTACTCCGGGGGAGGGGGTTCCGGGGAGGGCGGGACGGGTCGGGGTCAGACGAGCTGGGCGTTCCCCGGACCGGGCGGGGGCGGCGGCGGGTCGGGCACGACGCCCGCGTTCTGCTGGGCCTCCAGCGCCATCGTCCGGTTCCCCTCGACGTAGGCGGTGGTGGCCTCGCTGGTCTGCCGGACGGCGTTGGAGGTCAGGGCGAGCATGTCGCCCATGAGGCCGAAGTAGTGTCCGGCGAACTCACCCAGGGCGATCCCGATGGGGGCGCTGTTGATGTGTGTGCTGAGGGAGGTGACACGCTGCTCGATCGTCTCCATGTCACCGAACAGGCCCTCGCCCCCTCCCTCCTCGCCGAGGTAGGACATGGTGGTGGTGAGCACGGCGCCGACCTCTGCCGGCTGAATGTTCCAAGCGGTCACGGTGTCCTCCGGTCACTGGTCACGGGGGCGGGGTCTGCGGGCGGGGACGGAAGCTCTCGGGACGGAACACCTCCGCGTCGGCGGCGTCCCCGGGGCCGGGCGGAGGGGCGGCCTGGGCCTGGGCGGCCTCGACGGCGTGGAGCAGCCGGTTCAGCGCCGGGCGGGTCCGCGCGAGGTCGGTGCGGGCGCGCAGGCGCATGTACTCGGAGGTCCGTTGGAGCCCGAGGACGTGGAGCGGTGCGGAGGGTTCCGCGGCCGGATCCTCGTCCCCTTCCCGTTCCCGTGCGCCCGGGGACGGCGTCCCGCCGTCGTGGTCGGGGGACACATGGGCGAACTTCACCGGAGTCCCCCTCCCGGAGGCGCCGCGACGACGGACACGGGCGGGGTGCGCGGACTCCGGGGCGTCGGGAACGTCGTGCGTCTCACGGGGCGGTCGCCTCTCTCCAGGTGTGGGACAGCCTTCTCGCGGACCGGTCCGGCCACTGCGGTGAGCCTTCACCGTTCGACAGATGCGACGTACGGAATGTAGGCATAGTTCCTTTTTAGCGTGCTCCACCGACACCCGGGGGAGCGGACGGGAGGGGACGATTCGCCCACGGATACGGGGTTGAGGGAACCCGGCCGGCATCGGCTCTGGTCAGGCGGGGGCCGACCGGCAAGAACCGGCCCGAGACCCTCCTGGGACTGTGTCCCGGGCCACGCCGGTGTGGCCGGGAGCGGCCACGCGGAAGGGGCGGAGCCGGTCGGCTCCGCCCCTCGCGCACTGCTCGTCACCTGCGTGCCACACGTCCCTCTCGGGAGGAGGCGCCTACAGGGTCCTCGGGTCCTGGCGGGCCCGTTCCTCCCTGATCTGCTCCACCCTGGCCTGCTCCTCCTCCGCGTCCTGGTCCTGAGCACGCACCTGGGTGCGGTGGTACTCCTCCTGGCTCACGGAGGGCAGGATGCCCTCGTGCTTCAGGGCAGGCTCCTCGGGGTGGGCGGGAACCACGTGTTCCTGGTCCTCGCGGGGTCGCGGCGGGGTCTCCCCGATGGGGCTGACGGTCGCCCCGGGCGTCTGCGCGGCCTGCATGCTCTGGGCCGTCGTGGGCGCGCCGGGCCGCCGCCTGTTGAGCGTGGAGGTGCGCCCCACGCTCCGCAGCAGGGTGATGATCACGACGCCGGTGACCAGGTTGATCACCGCCGTCCCGCCCTGGCTGGCGGTCTCGTCGCCCTGGCTGAACGGGGCCACGGCCGCGATCGCGGTCGCCAGACCGACGATCCAGGCGAAGAAGGTCCCCGCCTTCGGGGCCGAGAGCAGCAGCAGGTGCATCAGAGCGGTGGCGAGCAGGGCCGCGACAGCGGCCATGAGCGCGTATGCGACGGTGCTCGCGTCGCCCAGGTTCCCCGCCTCCTCCGGTGCGAGCACCGGTACGTCGAACACCCCGCGGAAAACCAGGGCGCCCGCGAAGATCACCAGAGCCGCGACGACCGCGGTGGCGAGGCCACCCGACCAGAGACGCGTGGTGTTGACGGGTCGTTCTCTTCCGAACTCGGTCATGCCGGTACCCCCTGATACGGCTTCGAGGCCGGTCATACCCCGCATTCCCCCGTTTACTACGAGTGACCATGAAAAACGGCAAGTTACCTGGTCAACCGGCATGAATCAGCCTCCGGCCGAGGCGCCCGGCCCCGGGCGCGGACCACATACCCGCAGCTCCACACGGGTCTCCCACACGTGGAACACTGGGGACATGGCTCACTTCGCGCACGCTCGCGTCGACCTGGACGCGCTCACCTCCAACGCCCGCCTGCTCCGCGAGCACGCGGGCGGCACCCCGTTGATGGGTGTGGTCAAGGCCGACGGCTACGGGCACGGGATGCTCCCCGCCGCGCGGGCCCTGATCGCGGGCGGCGCGTCCTGGCTGGGCACGGCCCTCATCGGCGAGGCCCTCCAGCTCCGCCGGGCCGGGATCACCGTCCCGGTCCTGGCCTGGATCATCCCCCCGGGCGAACCCGTCGGAGAGGCCGTCGGTGCCGACATCGACCTCGGGGTGAGCGACCGCGCGGTCCTGGACGAGGTCGTCTCCGAGGCCCGCCGCCTCGGCCGCACCGCCCGCGTCCAGCTCAAGATCGACACCGGCCTCAACCGGGGCGGCGTGAGCGCGGCGGACTGGGCGGAGCTGACCGAGGCCGCGGCCCGCGCCGAGGACGACGGACACCTGCGCGTCTCCGGGATCTGGTCGCACTTCGCCTGCGCGGACGAGCCCGGCCACCCGTCGATCGGCCTCCAGCTCTCCAACTTCCACGAGGCGCTGGAGATCGCCGACAAGGTCGGCCTGGCCCCCGAGGTCCGGCACATCGCGAACTCGGCTGCGCTGCTCACCCTGCCCGAGACGCGCTTCGATCTCGTGCGCGGCGGGATCGCGAGTTACGGCCTGTCCCCAATCCCCGATTTCTCCTTGCCCGGATTGCGGCCCGCCATGACCCTGCGCTCCCGCGTCGCCCTCACCAAGCGCGTGGGGGCGGGGAGCGGGGTCTCCTACGGCCACCGCTACGTCACCGACCGCGAGACCACCCTGGCCCTGGTGCCGCTCGGCTACGCCGACGGGGTCCCCCGGGCCGCCACCAACAAGGGCCCCGTGCTCCTCGGGGACCGCGTCCGCACCATCGCGGGAACAGTCTGCATGGACCAGTTCGTTCTCGATGTGGGGGACGACAGGGTGGAGGCCGGCGAGTACGCGGTACTGTTCGGCGACCCGGGGGAGACCCCGGGGGTCCCGACGGCCCAGGACTGGGCCGCGGTCCTGGACACGATCCCGTACGAGATCGTCACCAGGGTGGGCGCCCGGGTTCCGCGCGAGTACGTCGGCGCGGGATCCTGACCGGTCGCCGAGAACCGGTCACAGACGCCCCCCACCCCGCCTAACCTGGGTGAAGAGGTCACTTCCGGCACGCCCCGACGCAGGGGCGCCCCGGCGGTCCCGAACCCGTGCGGGCGGCGCCCGCGGGCCGACACGTCCCCGGCGTGACGCCCCGGCCCGGCGCGCCCGGCCACCGACCGACCACATCCCACGACGAGCAGCGAGCCCGATGACAGACGTGACAGCAACCACCGTGTCCACCGTCCGCGAGGTCACCGCCGCCACGGACGACGCCATGCGCGCCCTGGGCCGCGACCTCGCGGCCCTCACACGCCCCGGCGACCTGCTGATCCTGTCCGGGCCGCTCGGAGCGGGGAAGACCACCCTCACCCAGGGCCTCGGCGCGGGCCTCGGCGTGCGCGGGTCGGTCACCTCCCCGACCTTCGTCATCTCCCGCGTCCACCCGTCCCTGGTGGGCGGCCCCGCCCTCGTGCACGTGGACGCCTACCGGCTCGGCGGGCCGGACGAGATCGACGACATCGACCTCGACATGACCCTGCCCGACTCCGTCACCGTGGTCGAGTGGGGCGAGGGCGTCGCCGAGGAGCTGTCCGAGGACCGGCTGGAGATCCGGATCGAGCGGCACCGCGACGACTCCCGCACCGTGCACCTGCGCGCCGTCGGCCACCGGTGGGCCGGGGTCGAACTGCCCCGCGGGGAGGGCTCCGGTCCGACCCCCGTCCACGACGGGTCCCCCGGAGCCGCGGCTGCCGACGGCGCCGGCTCCGAGGAGGACACCCCGGCCGACGCTCCCATCGACCTGCCCGGCTCCGACGCCGGGCTCGGATAGGCGGAAAAACCCGTGCTGCTCCTGGCCTTCGACACCGCCACCCCGGCGGTCACCGCCGCGATCGGGGAGAGCGCCCCCGACGGGGCGTTCACCCTGCGCGCCGGCGCCTCCTCCGTGGACGCCCGCCGCCACGGCGAACTCCTCAGCCCCACCGTCCAGCGGCTGACCGAGGAGGCCGGGGTCACCCTGGCCGACCTCGACGCCATCGCGGTCGGCATCGGCCCCGGCCCCTACACGGGGCTGCGGGTCGGGCTGGCCACCGCGCACGCCCTGGCCGACGCCCTCGGCGTCCCCTGCCACGGCGTCACCACGCTGGACGCGCTCGCGTTCGCGACCGGGCGCACCGAGCCGTTCCTCGCGATGACCGACGCCCGCCGCAAGGAGGTGTTCTGGGCGCGCTACGACGACCGCCTCACCCGCGTGGGAGAGGTCGGGGTCGCCAGGCCCGCCGAACTGGACACCGGCGGACTCCCTCTGGTCGGCGACGGGGCCCGGATGTACGCGGAGGTCCTCGGCGCGGGCACGGCCGACCCCGCGCCGCTCCACCCGGACGCCGCCGCCATGGCCGAACTGGCCCTGCTGCGCCTGTCCCGGGGCGTCGAGCTCCCCGCGCCCAACCCCCTCTACCTGCGCCGTCCGGACGCGGTCGTGCCCGGAGCCCCGAAGAAGGTGCGCCAGTGGGTGAAGTGAACGACGGCGCCGGCCGGGCCCCGGACGCCGCGGGCCCGCCCGCCGTGCGCCTGCGCGCCATGACCGCCGACGACGTCCCGGCGGTCATCACGCTGGAGCGCGCCCTGTTCCCGCTCGACGCCTGGAGCGAGGACATGCTCCGCGACGAGCTGGCCGAGCCCACCCGCCACTACGTGGTCGCCGAGAGCGGCGACACCGTGGTGGGCTACGCGGGGCTGAGGTCCGTCCCGCCCGAGGGCGACGTGCAGACCATGGCCGTGTCCGAGCAGGTCTGGGGCCGGGGGATCGGGAGCGCGCTGCTCACCGAACTCCTCGACCGGGCCGCCGCCCGCGGCGTCACCCACATGTTCCTGGAGGTCCGCTCGGACAACCCGCGCGCCCAGGACCTGTACAAGAGGTTCGGCTTCGTGCAGATCGGTGTCCGCCGGGGCTACTACAACGGGGCCGACGCGTTCGTCATGCGACGCGTCGCGGAGAAGGGGACCCATGAGTGACCTGCCGCTGATCCTGGGGATCGAGTCGTCCTGCGACGAGACGGGCGTGGCCCTCGTCCGCGGCTGCGAACTGCTCGGCGACTCGGTCGCCTCCAGCGTGGACCAGCACGTCCGCTTCGGCGGGGTCGTGCCCGAGGTGGCCAGCCGCGCGCACCTGGAGGCGATGACCCCGACCGTCCGGCGGGCGCTGGACAGCGCCGGGGCCAAGCTGTCCGACGTGGACGCGATCGCGGTCACCGCGGGCCCCGGCCTGGCCGGAGCCCTGCTCGTGGGCGTGTCCGCCGCCAAGGCCTACTCGATGGCGCTCGGCAAGCCGCTCTACGGCGTCAACCACCTGGTGGGCCACGTGGCCGTGGACCAGCTGGAGCACGGGCCGCTGCCCAAGCCCGCCATCGCCCTGCTCGTCTCCGGCGGCCACACCTCGCTGCTGCTGGTCAACGACCTGGCCACCGACGTGGTGTCCCTCGGGGACACCGTGGACGACGCCGCGGGCGAGGCCTACGACAAGGTCGCGCGGCTCCTCGAACTGCCCTACCCCGGCGGCCCGCCCATCGACAAGGCCGCCCAGAAGGGCAACGCCAAGGCCATGCGGTTCCCGCGCGGCAAGTGGGGCGACGGCACCTACGACTTCTCGTTCTCCGGCCTCAAGACCGCCGTGGCCCGCCACGTCGAGGACGCCGACCGCCAGGGCCTGCCCCTGGTGGTCGCGGACATCGCCGCGGCCTTCCAGGAGTCGGTGGTGGACGTGCTGACCCGCAAGGCCGTGGACGCCTGCGTCGAGCACGGGGTGAGCACCCTGGTCATCAGCGGCGGCGTGGCGGCCAACTCGGCCCTGCGCGCGCTCGCGGAGCAGCGCTGCCGGGACGCCGGGATCGAGCTGCGCGTCCCGCGCCCCCGCCTGTGCACGGACAACGGCGCGATGATCGCCGCCCTGGGCGCGGAGGTGGTGGCCGCCGGGCTGCCGCCGTCGGCGCTCGACCTGGCCACGGACACGTCCCTGCCGGTGGAGTCCCCGCTGGCGACGTAGGCGGCCGGACGCATATCCGATCGCACGTGGGGGCGGGACGCACACG
>NZ_JBSHDN010000071.1:0-30541 GCF_053616335.1 Nocardiopsis sp. NPDC055824 | reverse complement strand
GGGGCGAGGACCCCGGGCGCCGTTCCGCCCGGGTGCTCGACACCCTGGCAGCCCTGGGGGCCGTGGCCCCCGCCGTCGGAGGACGGTTCCGCGTGACCCGGCTCGGCGACCACTTCACGGTGCGCCAGCTGCGGCAGTCGGGGGCCGACGTCGCGGTCGCCCCGCCCCTCGACGGGATGGACGCCGAGGACGTGCTCGCGCTCGCGGACGGAGGGCGCCCCGTGGACGCCGAGGGGCTGGTGGAGGGGTGGCTGGCCGCCCGCGACACCGAGAGCGCCGTGTGCGACCTCTTGGAGGCCTGCGACGCGCCCGGCGACTGGCACCGCAGGCAGCGGGTGGCCGACGTCCTGTCGGCCCTGGACGAGGACCTCTCCCCCGTCCTCCGGCTGTACGTGCACCACCCCGTCCTGGGCGGGTGGGCGCGGGGGCTGCGCGGAGGTACGGACACCGACCCCCTGTCGCACCAGGCGGTGTGGGCCGTGCTCGACCGCTACGCGATCCGGCTCGACGCGGGCCGGCCGCTGCCGGAGTCGGACCGGGAGCGGTACGCGCGGTTCCCGGAGGAGTTCGCCAGGGCCGTGTGGCTGACCGGGCACCCGGTCTCCGACACGGTGCTGGACCGGATCTGCGGAGGGGCGCTGGGCGCGTCCCTGGCCGATGCGGCGCGCCGGGTCCGTCCCGCCCCGGCCGTCCCCTGAGGCGCCCGCCCCGCGCCTCCCCCGACGGCGGGGTCCGGGCGTCAGGTCCCCCGGCGGGACCGGACGCCCGGACAGGCGGTCAGTCCTTGACCACGAGCTCGTAGGTCAGGAGTTCCACGTCCGGCAGCGGGGACAGGTCGCGGTCGGGCGCCCGCCGGAAGCCGCGCGCCCGGTAGACGTACTGTGCGGCGACCATCTCGGGCAGCGCCGACACCAGCAGCCGGGAGACCCCCTCCTCGCGCGCCCTGTCGACGAGGGCGTTCACCAGCGCCCGGCCGACCCCGAGCCCCCGGGCCCCGGGCGACACCGCGAACGCGCGCATCTCCGCCTCGTCCGCGTTGCGGGCGATCTCGCTCTCCGGTGACCACGGCTCGAACATGACCGTCCCCAGGAGCCGTTCGTCGTCCGCCGCCACCAGGACCTCGCCGCGGCCGTCCGCCCCCAGGAGCCGCAGCGCCTCGACGTGGGCCGGGTTGACGTTCACAAGGCCGTCGGCCGTGTAGGCCATCACGCGCAGTTCGCTGACGGCGTTCATCTCATCGGGAAGTACTCGACGCACGATCATGCACGTCATTCAACATGATGAGGGGGTGCCGGACGGGTCTTCGCCGCACCGCCCGGGGAGGGGAAAACGTCACCGTGAGTGACTTTTTACGGAGGTTTATCCCCAGCTTCCCCGGACGTGGAGCGGTGTTCCCCGTCCGGGGCGCCCGTCGCGCTCAGGTACCGCGGATGGCGGCGCACCCGTCGTCGCCGTCGCGGTGGGCCTCCAGGTCGTAGGCGTCCTCGACCGGACCCCGGGGTTGCTCCCCCTCGGCGAGCTCGTCCGGATAGGCGGGGACGACGTTGTACCCGTCCACGCAGTGCGCCGGTCCGGTCCCGCGCCACCAGTTCGGCCACGCCTCCAGGGCCCCGTCCCCGGTGTCGAAGAAGGACACCTCGCCGTAGTGCGTGGTGACCAGCCGCACCGACACGGGATCGCCCGGGCGCGCGACGGGGTGGACGATCGTGTACTCGGTGTTGACCGCCAGGTGGTCGGGGCCGCCCTCGGAGGACTCCTCCGCCCACATTTGGCCGTCCACCTTGACCACGTCGCCGATGGGCTCGGCGGTCCCGGGGGCGAGGTTGAAGACCACGTGCCGGCTGTCCAGGTCGCCGTTCTCGTGGCCGAGGTGGTTCATGTACCACTTCAGCGCCTGTTCGCCCAGCAGCCCGGTGAACTCGCTGTTGTCCTCGTCGAAGACCGCGTCGGGGTTCAGGTACACGGCGTCCAGGAGGTCCTGGGTGAGGCCGTAGGCCTCCTCCACCTGGGCGGCGGAGAAGGAGCCGACGGGCTCGGCCGGGGGCGGTTCGAATCCCTCGGCGTAGTCCTCGGCGGGGGTTCCCCCGAAGGGGTCGTCGCGGTCGACCTCGTCGTAGGAGCCCGGTCCGGAGACCGTCGGCGCGGGGGAGACGAACCACTCCAGGGCGTCCTGGACCTGGGCGCAGCCGGTGGCGGTGAGCAGGGCGAGCAGCGCGACCCAGCGGGTGGCGGCGGCGCGTCGTGACATGGGGGATGCCTGCGTTCTCTCCGAGTTTTCTGCGAACGATGTCCGCTTCGAGTGTTCTACCACCGCGCCCGGACAATTCGTCCACAGGCCGTTCGGCCCTGCGCCGACCGCCGGGAGCACGGCGTCTCCGAGGGCCCGGAGCGTTTGTCCACAGGCCTCCGGCGGGAGGGCCCGGATCGTGCCACCCTTCTCCCAGGGAGGACACCGTGACCGACCGGACCCGTGGCAGCGACGGCCAGGCAGCCGTCATCCGACTCTTGAGCAGTTCCGCGACCCTCGCCGCGGGCGGCTGCCCCACCTTCCGCCGCACGGAGGCCGACCACGCCGCGCGGCGGGATCCCGCCCCCCGCCCGCCGCCCCTCGCCGACTCCGCGCCCGCCGTCCTCGGCGCCGTCCTGGACCTGGTCGAACACCGGGGGCTGTCGCTCGGGGACGCGTGCTCGATGCTGCCCGCCCCCGGCGGGCGGTGCGCCGACGTGCTGGGCGAACGGGTGGCGCCGCCGCACCCGGGCCTGCTGGCCTGGGCGCGCCACGCCGCGCGGTCCTACCTCGACGGCCTGGCCGGGGACCGCGCGAGGGACGGCCTCGACCGCACTCCGGTGGCCGACTTCTGGGTGCGGCAGTACATGCCCGACCGGGGCGCCTCCCACGCCAGGCCCTACGAGGTGTGCGCGCGGGGGCGCGGGTACGCGTACCTGGACGGCGGGCAGCGGGTGCGGGAGCTGCGCGTCCCGGTCACGGGCCCGGCGGACGGCGGGAGCCTCCCCGACGCGGAGGTGGCCGTGGCCGCGTTCGTGCTGGCCACCGGCTCCGGGGTGGACCGCGACGCCTACGCGGGCCGCCCCGGACGCTACCGGGGCGGGGTCCCCTACCCCATGCGGGGGCGCCACGGCGGCCCGGCCGGTCCCCCCGACCGGGTGCGGGTGGTCCGGGCGTCGTGCCTGGACTCCTCCACCGCCGTGCTCTACGACGCCCCGGCCCGCGAGGCCGAGGGGTTCTTCTCCTCCTCCGGCAGGGAGCCCCTGCGCTCGGCCCTGGTCGGCGGGGCCCGGTCCCCGGGGGCCGACTGCCTGTCGTGCGGGGTGCGGACCGGCTGCGGACGCCTGCCCTCCGCCCCCGGGATCCTCGGCGTCCACGACCGCTCACGCCCCCGCAGGTCCTGGAGCGCAGCCAGGGGCCTGCGCTTCCGGGGCTGCCCGGCACGCGACCACTTCCACTCCCTCGGCCTCCCGGGGGACCCGCCGGAGGGCGCGCCGCCCGGGGCGGCCGGCGCCTCGGCCCGGGACCGCGCCGTCCGTGCCCGGCTGGAGCGGCTGCACGGGCGCCGACCGCGGAGGGCGTGCGGACCCGGCGACATCCCCGACGGTCCCGGGGACTGGGGTGCGGAGGGGTGGGCGCCCGGCCGCGGGGAGGCCCGCGCGGGCGCCGCCATGATCGCCGCCCACGTCGAGGTCTGCCCGCTGGACGGGCTCCGGTCCGGGAGCCATGTCCGGGTCGGGCGCACCGTGGCCGCCGACGACCTCCGGGCCGACGTCCTCGTCCTGGCCAGGCCCGACCTGCTGCTCCACCGGGACGGCGCCTGGAGCTGGCGGGACGTCGCGCCGACGACCGCGGGCCCGCCCCCGGACGAGCGCGGGCTCATGGCACGCGAGCCCGCGCTGGCCCTGGCCGTCCTGCTCTTCGCGTCCGGGGTGCTCCCCCTGGAGCCGGGGTCCGCGGTCGAACTGGAGGTCCTCACCCCCGACGGCGCCGACCTGCGCACCGTCGATCCCGGCGCCGCCCGGGTGAGGACCGAGGCGCGGGAGGTGGTCCACGGGCTCGCCGGTCCCTGGCACCGCGACCTGGAGCACGCCCCGACCCCGGGCAGGGTGTGCCGGGACTGCCCCTACCGCCGCTGGTGTCCGGCCTGGTCTGGGCACCGGCCTCCCGAACGGGTCCCGGGGGCGCGCCCCGGGGACCGCGGGCGGGAGGGGCGGTGACGGGCACGGCGCCACCGCCCCCGGGGTCAGGCGCTGTGGCGGCTCTCCGGAACGGACCACCGGTAGGCGGCGGCCTGGAGGTCCCACAGTTCCCGGTAGAGCCCGTCGGCCTCCAACAGGTCGGCGTGGGCGCCCTCCTCCACCACGCGGCCCTTGCTGAGGACGACGATGTGGTCGGCCATCCGCACGGACGCGAGGCGGTGCGTGATCAGGACGACGGCCGCCCCGGTGCGTCCGGCGTGGGCGTGCAGGGAGGCGAAGAAGGCGTGCTCGGCCCGGGCGTCGAGCGCCGCCGTGGGCTCGTCGGCGATGAGCAGGGGCGTGGCGTCGCCGTCGTCGCCCCGGTAGAAGCCCCTGGCCGCCGCCAGTCGCTGCCACTGGCCCCCGGACGGTTCGGCGCCGTCCACGAAGCGCTTGTCCAGCAGGGTGTCCCACCCGTGGGCGAGCTCCGCAACGACCGTGTCGGCACGCGCGGCGCGGGCCGCGCGCTCCAGGCGCCCGGGGTCGTCGCCGGGGCTGCTCATCACGACGTTGCGCCGGGCCGTCAGCGGCCAGTGGGTGTGGTCCTGGGCGATGACGGAGATGCGCCGCCGCAGACCGGTCCCGTCCACCCCGGCCAGGTCGGTGTCGTCCCAGCGGATCCTTCCGCTCTCCGGTGCGTACAGGCCGGACAGGAGCTTGGCCAGGGTGGTCTTGCCCGAGCCGTTCTCCCCCACGAGCGCCACGGTCCGGCCGCGCCGGAGGGTGAGGCTGACCTCGTCCAGGGCCGGCGCGTCCCCCTTCCCCCCGCTCGGGTAGGTGAAGGTGACGTTCTCGACCCGGATCTCCTCGAACCCCTCGGGGGCCGGTTCCGGTTCGGCCGGGGGCAGCCGCAGCGCGGCCTCCTCCTCGAAGGCGACGAAGTCGGAGAAGTACAGTCCGGACTCGTACACGTGCGTGAGGGAGGACAGGGCGTTGCCCAGCGCCCCCTGCGCGACCCGGATGGCGACCACGGCCGCGCCCGCGACGGCGATCTCCACGGTCCCGCCGACCAGCATCAGCCCCAGCACCGCGAACACGGCTCCGGAGGCGAGCCCGCCGGCGGCGCTGCCCGCCAGCCGGATCAGGGCCTGGCGGGTGGCCAGGCCGAGCTGGATGTCCAGCTCCCTGTCGGCGACCCTGTCGAACTCGGCGAGCAGGCGCCCCTCCATGGTGAACGAGCGGATCTCGGCCGCGTTGTCCCGGTTCACCATGATCTGTTCGAGCAGGAATTTGCGGCGGTGCCCGTCGGTGAAGGCCACGATCATCCGGTAGCGCATGCGCGCCGCCGCCGAGGAGCCCCACCACTGGGGCGCCATGGCCAGGAGCAGCAGCGGGAGGAGGGCGGGGTGCAGCACACCCAGGACGCCGACGGCGGCGGCGACCCCCACGGTCCCGGTGAGCACGTCGGCGGTGTGGCGGACCAGCGCGCCCGCCTCGTCGCTGCCGCGCGCGTAGCACCGGTAGAGGTGGTCGTGGAAGCCGCTGTCGTCGAAGGCCCGCAGCTCGACGGCGGTGCACCGGCTCAGCAGCCGCCTCTCCGCGGTGAGCACGACCTTGGGCTCCAGGCGGGCCTGGGCGCGCCCGGCGGCGGCCGAGCAGATCCCGCGCAGGGCCAGGGCCGCGGCGAGCACCAGCAGGGAGGGCAGCGCGGCCATGAGCCGGTCGGGGGTGGGCGCCGCCGCGAACAGCTCGCCGAGCACGCCGGTGGTGGCGACGAGCGCCCACGCGGTGGCCGCTCCCATGCCGATGTTGAGCGCGGTCGTCGCGAGGAGGTCCCGCGGGCTGCTCTGCCAGGCCAGCGCGGCGGCCTGGGTGGCCAGGGCCGGCATGCGGCGGGCGATCCGGGCCCAGGTGGCCTCGGCCGCCTGGGAGCCGAAGTGGCGCCAGACCGGGGTGGCCAGTTCGGGCAGGGACAGTCCCCCGCCGGTCTCGTCGTCGGTGACGGGTGGTTCCGTGGTTCGTGTCATGGAGTCCTCTGGTGGTCGGGAGCCGGTGCGCGCCCGTGTCCGGGCGCGCGGGAACGGCGGTCGCGCCGGGTGTGCGTCGCGACCTCCTCGGTGACCGGCGTCGAAGTGCTGCCGATCATGGACCCGCCGTGGGACGGTCGGAAGGGGATTTCGCGGTTGCGGTCGGACCGGATCCGGGCCCCCGCGAAGGCCCGGCGCGCACTCGCCCCGGGGGGTGGGAGACCCGGCCCGGGCACACGAATCGAAAACCTGTCGGAGGGTGCGGCCCGGATCGGCACCGGATACGGACCGCCCCGAAGCGGGCCGGTCCGTCACCGATCCAAGGCCCGCCGGTGCCCGGAACCCCGGGGGGCTCGCCGTCGGGGGCCGACCCGTGCCCGGAACCAGGGGTCCCGGGCGTCCGGGCGGTCGCCGGCCGGGGCGCACGGTTCCGCCGGGACCCGGCCACGGGACGCGGCGCACGCGGGAGAGCCGTCACGGTGCCGCCGGGACCGGCGTGGGTCCCGCGCAGAAGGCCGGGGCAGCCCGCCGGGGGCGCGCGCCGAACGGCCGCACCCGCGCCCGGAGGACGCTCGGTACGGCCGTTCGCATGGCCACCACGGTGGTCGTGGGGCCCGGGGGCAGGCCGGGGCCGGTGGGGTCGCGCTCGGCGCCCGTTCGCCGGGCGGGGGCCGTGCGCGGCGCCCGCTCCCCGGCGAGCCGGCCCGGTCGGAGGACCCGCGCCCCGTCTCCGGGGCAGTTCCGGGACCCCTCCGGGTCAGCCCACCGGCTCCGCCGCGGGCTCCCGCTCCCGCTCGACCTCGTCGAGCCAGGCCCGCACCGCGTCGTTGTGCTCGCCCAGGGCGGGGGGCGGCAGGTAGCCGCGTCCGAACTCCTCCGACTCACCGGGGTCGCGGGGGTCGAAGCGCAGGGCCGACCCGGGCAGCTCGACCTCGCCCAACACCGGGTGCTCGACCGACACCACCAGCCCCTGGGACCGCGTCTGGTCCCACTCGTAGACCTGGTCGACGGTGCGCACCGCGCCGCAGGGCACCCCGGCCCCGCCGATCCGGCTCAGCCACTCGTCGCGGGTCCCCTGGCCGAGGACCGCCTCGATCTCCGCGATCAGGGCCTCGCGGTGGGCGACGCGGGAGGCGTTGTCCCGGAACCTGGGGTCCTCGGCGTCCAGCCCGAGCAGCCCCGCGAACCGGGCCCACTGCGCCTCGCCGCCCACCGCCACCTGGAGCATCCCGTCCATGCAGGCGAAGGCGCCGTAGGGGGCGATGGAGGGGTGCTGGTTCCCCAGAGCCGAGGGCACCTCGCGCGCGACGGTCCAGCGCGTCCCCTGGAAGGCGTGCACGCCCACGATGGAGGAGAGCAGGGAGGTGCGCACCACCCGTCCGCGCCCGGTGCGGCCCCGCTCCACCAGGGCCGCGAGCACGCCCTGCGCCCCGTTCATCCCGGCCAGCACGTCGCCGATGGCCACGCCCGTCTTGGTCGGCTCCTTGGAGGAGGGGCCGGTCAGGCTCATCAGGCCGGCCTCCCCCTGGGCGATCTGGTCGTAGCCCGCCCGGCCGCCCTCGGGCCCGTCGTGCCCGAACCCGCTGATGGAGCAGACCACCAGGCGGGGGTTGAGCTCCTCCAGGCGGCCGACGGAGAAGCCGAGCCGGTCCAGGACGCCCGGCCGGAAGTTCTCCACCAGGACGTCGGCGGCGCGCACGAGCCGGGTGAGCTGCTCGACGCCGTCGTCGGACTTCAGGTCGAGTTCGATGGACTCCTTGTTGCGGTTGCAGGAGAGGAAGTAGGTGCTGATCCGCTCCTCCTCCGGTCCGACGAACGGCGGACCCCAGCCGCGGGTCTCGTCGCCCGTGCCCGGCTGCTCGACCTTGATCACCCTGGCCCCGAGGTCGCCGAGCAGCATCGCGGTGTGCGGCCCCGCGAGGGCCCGCGACAGATCCACGACCACGGTTCCCTTGAGCGGGCCTTCCGAGCGGTCCATGTTCCACCTCCGGTGTCGTTCTTCCTGTCCTGTGTCCGGCCGTCCCCGGCGGAGGGCGGGCCTGCCCGCCGGCTCCGGCCGGACACGCGTGTCGTGCGGGACGCCCCCGCGGGGGCGCGTCCCCGGCGGCCGGTCCACGCGGTCCGGCCGTCCGGTCCCGGGTCAGACACCCGCGCCGAGCAGCCGGTGGCGCCCGGTGCGTCCGGCGCCCGGGCCCTCCCCGGCGCGCGACCGCAGGGTCGAGAGTTCGTGGGCGACCGCTGCGCCGACCCGGGCGCAGAGGGCCTCGCCGTCCTGGGCGGCGTCTCCCGCCTCGGCGATCACCCGGTCCACGACCCCTGTCGCCAGCAGGTCCGCGGAGCCGATGCCCTGGCTCTCGGCCAGCTCCTCCGCGCGGTCGACGGTGCGGTGCACGATCGCGCTCGCGCCCTCGGGCGGGAGGGGCGAGAGCCAGGCGTGCTGGGCGCACAGGACGCGGTCGGCGGGGAGCAGCGCGATCGCGCCCCCGCCGGTCCCCTCCCCCAGCAGCACCGACACGGTGGGGGTGGCGAGGGTGGCCATGTCCGCGAGGCAGTGGGCGATCTGGACCGCCATGCCCCGTTCCTCGGCCTCTGCGGACAGCTCGGCGCCGGCGGTGTCGATGACGGTGACGAGCGGGAGCCGGAGCCCGGCCGCGAGGCGCATGCCCCTGCGTGCCTGGAGGAGGGCGGCCGGCCCCATCGGGGTCCGGGGGCCCTGCCTGCTGCGGTCCTGGCCGACCAGGACGCAGGGGCGTCCGCCGAACCGGGCCAGGGCCACCAGGAGGGTGGGGTCCTCGTCCCCCTCCCCGGTGCCGCGCAGGCGCACGACGTCGGTGGCGGCGTGGCGCAGCAGGTCGCGCACCCCCGGGCGCTCCCCGCGCCGGGACCGCAGGACGGAGTCCCAGGTGGGGACGCGGGAGGCGGGCGCGGCGGGCGGCGCGGTGGGGGGCCGCGCCTCGTCGGCGGTCCGGTCGAGCAGGACGTCGAGGGCCAGGACGGCGGCCCCGCGCAGCTCCTCCGGGGCCAGGACGGCGTCGACGAGGCCGTGTCGGCGGAGGTTCTCCGCGCGCTGGACCCCCTCGGGGAAGGCCTCGCCGTGGAGGGCCTCGTAGACGCGGGGGCCGAGGAAGCCGATGAGGGCGCCGGGCTCGGCCGCGGTCAGGTGCCCCAGGGAGCCCCAGGAGGCGAGTGCGCCGCCCGTGGTCGGGTGGCGCAGGTAGACGAGGTAGGGGAGCCCGGCGGCCTTGTGCGCGGTGATGGCGGCGGCGATCGGCGCCATGGACACGAAGGCGCGGGTCCCCTCCTGCATGCGGGTGCCGCCCGAGGCGGGTGCGGCCAGCAGGGGGATCCCCTCGGCGGTGGCGCGTTCGACGGCGTCCAGGAGCCGTTCGGCCGCGGCGAGCCCGACGGAGCCGGCGAGGAATCCGAACTCGCTGGCCACGACGGCGACGCGGTGCCCGCCCAGGCGGCCCTCCCCGGTGAGGACGGCCTCGTCGCACCCGCTCGCGGTGTGCGCGTCGGCCAGTGCTGCGGCGTAGGCCGGGTCGGGGCGCACGTCGGCGGGCGCGGTGTCCCAGGAGGCGTACGAGCCCGTGTCCAGGACGAGGTCGAGGAGTTCGTGAGCGGTGCGTCGGGTCCCCACAGCAACCTCCAAATGGTTCAGTGGCTAGGCCACTAGGCCTTAAAGCCAGGGTGGCACGCCCACCCCCCGTTTGTGAAGCCCTCCGCGCCCCCGATCGCCCTCCCGCGCGTCCGCCGCCACAGCCTGAGTCCCGGGGGCGCGGGGGCGGGATGCTCTAGCCTGGAAGGCCTCTGACACAGCCGGATGCGAAGACAGGAGCCACCGAGCGTGCCTGCCAAATCCCGACCCCGACCGCCGGCCCGACCCCGTCTGTACGAGCAGCTCGTGGAGCGGCTCGTCGAACACATGCGGGAGGCCGGACTGGGCGTCGGCGACCGGCTGCCGCCCGAGCGCGAGCTGGCCTCCGCGCTGGAGGTCAGCCGGGCCTCGGTGAGCCAGGCCCTGGTGGCCCTGGAGGTCCAGGGGGTCATCGAGGTCCGCCACGGCGACGGGGCGATCATCCGTCAGACCGTCTCCGAGCAGGGGGTCCTCGCCCTGCTGCGCGACCGGGCCAACCGGCGCGCGGAGATCATCGAGGCCCGCCAGGCGCTGGAGGTCAAGCTGGCCGAGCTGGCCGCCGAGCGCCGCACCCCCGAGGACCTGGCCTCCATCGACGCGGCCCTGGAGCTCATGCGCCAGGAGGTCGAGAACGGGGACCGGGGCGTCACCGGCGACGAGCGGTTCCACGCCGCGATCACCGCGGCGGCGCGTTCGCGCCTCCTGGCGCGGATGATGAACGAGCTGGCGCCGATGATCAGGGAGACCCGCCTGGAGTCCCTGTCCCAGCCCGACCGCCCCCAGGCCTCGCTCGACGGCCACGAGCGGATCGGCGCCGCCATCCACGCGGGGGACCCCAAGGCCGCCGCGGACGCGATGCGCGACCACCTCGTGCTGGTCTCCCGGGTGGTCGCACCGGTCACCCCGTGAGACTTCACCGGACCACAGGCCGAGCCTGTGGTCCGGTGGTCGGCCGCGGTGCGGCCCCGCACCGCGCCTCCGCCGGCGCGGGCCCGGTCACAGCAGGCCGGGCACGACCAGCACTCCCCAGGCGATCATCGGTCCCACCAGCACCACGATGGCGCTGTAGACGAGGATCTGCCGGTAGAACTTGTCCGGGTCCACCCCGGAGGCGTTGGCCAGCACCAGGGCGCCGTTGGTCGAGAAGGGGCTGACGTCGACGATGGTGGAGGAGACCGCCAGCGCCACGATCACGCCGGTCGCGCTGATCTCGCCCATCATGAGGAACGGGATCGCCAGCGGGATGGTCGCCCCCAGGATCGCGGTCGAGGACGCGAACGCCGACACGACGGCGCCGATGTAGCAGAGCACGAGCGCGACCAGGAGCGGCGCTCCCAGACTCGCCGCGGCGTCGCCGACGTAGTCGATGGTCCCGGCGCTCTCCATGACGCCGACGAACGTGAGCATGCCGGTGATCAGCAGCACCGTGGGCCAGCTGATCTGGGACAGCGCGTTCTTCTGGGCCTTGGGCGAGATCAGCGCCAGCACGACCGTCACGGACAGCGCGACGAAACCGACGTCGAGGCCGAAGCCCAGGGCGAGCACGCCGAGGACGACGATGCCGGCGATGGTGGCGAGCTGGTCGAACCGCACGGGCCCGCCCGCCGGACCGTCCGCGGACGCTTCGGCGGGGCCGTCCGCAGGCGGGTCCGCGGGTGCGCCGGCGGCAGAGGTCCCGGAGGGGCCTCCGGTGGCCACGGCGACGGAGCCGCCGACCGCGTCCGCGCCGGGGCCGGAGACCGCGGCGGCGCCCGTGCGCGCCGCGGCGTGCCCGGCGGCCTCGAACTCCTGCGCCCGCGCGCCGACCAGGCGGTTGCCGCCCAGGGAGACGAAGAGGACCAGCGCGATGCACAGGTTGAAGACGAGGTTGCCGAGGAAGAGGGTGAGCGGCGAGACCGCGAGCCCGCTGTCGGCGACGATGCCGTTGACCGTCGCGCCGTAGACGCTGACCGGGGAGAACCCGCCCCCCTGCGCGCCGTGGATCACCATCATGCCCATGAGCAGGGGGTTGATCCGGTACTTGACGGCGAAGCCCAGTGCGATGGGTGCGACGATGGCCACCGCCGCGGGGCTGAGGGCGCCCACGCCGGTCAGCAGGGCGCTGATGCCGAACATGATCCACGGGATGGCGACGACCCTGCCGCCGACCAGCCGCGTGGCGGCGCGTACGAGGAGGTCGATCGTCCCGTTGTTCTTGGCGATGGCGAAGAGGTAGGTGACGCCGACCAGTGTGAGGAAGAGGTCGGCGGGGAAACCGCCCAGGATGGCGTCGGTGTCCATGCCCAGGGCGAGGACGCCGACGAGGAAGGCCCCGACGAAGGCGAGGGCGCCGATGTTGATCGGCAGGACCGTGGCGATGACGAACATCGCCAGGAGGGCGAGGATGGTGAGGAGTTGCGGGGTCATGTCGTGTACCGATCAGACGAAAAGCAGGGCTGTGATCTGGCTCATACGGATCAGTGGCCTAGCCAATATGCCTTTTGCCGACATGTCAACCCCCCGGTAGGACACTCCCGGGTCCGGGCGCCCCGTCCTCCCCGCGCGCGAAAGGTACGGTTGTTCCCCAGGTGGCGGCGGAACGTCCCCGGTGTCCACGCCATCGGACCCGCCGAATGTGGAACCGGTGACCCCAGGGACACGTCGTAACCCATGCCTGGTTCCCGCGACATGAGCGGGGCCAGATCCGGTCCGTCGAGCCCCGAGTTTCCCCTGCTCAACCCTCAATGACGGGACCGTCCCCCTCGCGGGGGAACAGCGTCGGCGCTGGTCGGCCACGCGCCGCACCGACCCGGTCCTGCCGCCGGTGGGAGAACCGTCCCTCCCCCGTCCCGGCCGGACCCGTGCCACGGGCCGCGGGTCCGGCGACCGCCCCGGCCCGCTCCCGAGGACCGCGGCGCCCCGATGCCGACCAACGCCCCGCGCCTCGCGTTCCCCGCCGCCGTTGTTCTCCGAAACGCCCCACGGGGCGACCCCGGAACGGTAGAAGGGGAAGGTCGGACAGCACGAGAGAGAACCGGGAGCGGACATGGCGTCGAACGAGACCTCGCACCTGGACCGCCGCGGCCCCGGCCGGGCCGCGGTCCGGCCGGTGTCACTGCTGCGACCGCAGGTGCTCGCCCAGGTCGCCCTGGGCACACCCCTGCTGTGCGACGCCCTGCGCCTGGCCCGGTGGAGCGCCCCGGCCACCCCCGTGTCCGGGCCCGGGGTGCCGAGCCCGGAGAGCGCCCGCGCCGCGATCGAGCGGTTCGGCCTGTGGCCGTACGGGCTCGTGCGCGACCGCGGCGCACGCGTGGCCTGGCTGCGGGGCCTGGGCTCGGCCTCGGACGCAGCGGAGTTCATGGCCCCTTGGCAGGCGGCCGTGGTCCTGGGCATGATCGAGGTCGACACCGCCCGGGCGCGCCCCGCTCCGGGGCTGGAGGACCGCGTCCACGACCCCGAGGAGGTCCTGGACTGGTGGATGCGGCTGTTCGAGGACGCCGTGCGGTACGCGCGCGCCGACCTCCTCGACCCGGATCCGCCGAGGGGGCACCGACCGGAGCTGCTGCCCGCGGTCCTGCTCCGCCTCTACGAGGGGCAGGACGGGGCCCGTGTCCCGCTGGCCTCGCTCGCCACGAGCGCACCGCCCTTCCCGGGAGCACCCCCGCTCCCCGCCGGCCCCGAACCGGACCCGGACCTGGTGCTCCACCTGCTGTGGCAGCTCTCCGACACCGGGGCGGTCATCCTCGGCACGGAGCAGGAGGCCCCGCCACCCGCGGATCGCGCGGCGGGCGGGGACCCCGGTCGCGGGGAGTGCGCGGACGGCCCTCCCGCCTCCCCCTCCGCGCAGGCGTCCGGCCCGCCGGCGCACCCCGACGTCGAACTGACCGACCTGGGCCGCTACGGCGTGCGCAGGCTGCTGCTCCGGCGCGGTGTCCGCGCCCCGCTGGCCGAGGACCTCGCCGTGACGGACGCCGCGGAGTTCCTGGACTCCCTGGCCCGCGTCCGCCCTGCCGACCAGGGCGCGCTGGTCGACCCCTGGCTGGCCCGGCGCTCCCCGGAGGAGGCGCTGGAGGAGATCGTCCGGGCGGTCGCCGATCCCCGCCTGACCCTGCGCAGGCGGACCGGGGCCTCGGTCCTGCACATGGTCAGCTCGCGCCTCGCGGGAAGGCTGCGGGCCATGCTGCGCGCCCCCGACCGGGTCGCGGCGGGCCTGGCCGCCCTCGTGCTCCTGTCCTCCCGGATGCTCCCCCAGGAGGAGATCGACGCGGTCCTGGACCGGTTCGGCCCGTGGCTCGTGCTGGACCTGGCCTCCGCGGCCGGGACCGGGGCGGACGACCTCGCCGCCGCGCTCGACTTCGCCTTCCCCTCCGGCCTCGACGCCTCCCTCCTGGAGAGCGCCGACCGCCTGTGGCTGTGCGGGCACCCGGACACCGTCCCCGCGCTGGAGGCGATCGGCCGCCTGCACCGGGACCCGCGGGTGGCCCGCGCCGCGCGCGGGGCCGCGGGCCGGACCCGGCTCCGGGGCCTGTGACGGGCCGGGCCCGCCGTCGGACGGCGCCCGGCGGGGCCGGGTCAGGCGGACGGCGCCAGGTTCCAGGAGGTGACCACCGGTCGGCCGTGCTCACGGCCGAGCGTGCCCACCGAGCCCGTGCCCAGGGCGAACAGCGCCCCCGCACCCGGCTCCAGCCCCAGCCAGCGGGCGGTGAGCACGCGCAGGACGTGCCCGTGCGCCACCAGGGCCACGTCCGGGGCACCCTCCTCCCCCACCGACCGCGCGACCCCCTCCAGGACGCGGTCCACGCGCGCGCCGACCGCTTCCACGGCCTCCCCCGGGTGGTCCGGCCCGCCGGGGACGACGCCGTCGCGCCACAGGTCCCACCCGGGGCGCCCTCGCCGGATCTCGGCGGTGGTGATCCCCTCGTAGCCCCCGTAGTCCCACTCCCTCAGGTCCGGGTCGGCCGCGCCGCCGCCCAGCCCCGCCAGCTCGGCGGTGCGGACGGCGCGCGCCAGCGGGCTGACCACCACCCTTCCGATGTCGCGGGCCTCCAGCAGGGGCCGCAGCCCCTCCGCCTGCCGTACGCCCTCCTCCGTGAGGGGGACGTCGGTCCACCCGGTGTGCCGGCGGTCGCGGCTCCACTCGGTCTGCCCGTGCCTGATCAGCACCAGTTCACCCATGCCGGGTTCCTGCCCCGCCGGACCCCGTCGGACTCCCCCGGGCGGAACCGCTCTGGCGCGCCGCCCGGTCACATTCGCCAGATGCCGGACACCGGCGCAGATTCGTCGCTACCCTCCTGACCATGACGCAGCACACCGCCACCAGTGACGCGCGGGACCCGTCCCCCGTGCCCCACGAGATCGCGCAGCCCCACTTCTTCCGGCCCAACGAGGACCTGGCCGCGGCCATGGAGTGCGCGCGCTGCGAGGAGCAGGGCATCACCACCCCGCCGGGAGGGGCGCCCCGGAGGCTGTCCAACGCGGAGCTGCGGGCGTTCAAGAAGGAGCGCAAGCGCGCACGGGAGGAGGCGCTGGCCAAGCCCCAGGCCAAGGTGCCGGTCGACCGCAAGCGCACCCTGCCGATCGGCCCCCACCACGCGGCGCTCCTGCGCGGGCTGTGGGCACGCCTGGCCGCGGAGGGCGTCGGCGCCACCCCCGACGGCCGCCTCCTGGGACTGACCTTCGCGGTGCGGGGCGCCGTCACGGGCCGGGCCAACTTCACCGGCCAGGACCTGCGGATGCTGCGCCTGGAGGACGCGCACGCCGCGCTCGTCGAGCTGACCTCGACCGGGTGGCTGGCCTCCACGCCGGAGGCGGTGATCGGGGCGGACGCCGCCAACCCCGCCCTGTGCGAGCTGCCGGGCCTGCGGGGCGACCTGTGGACGGTCGGCAACGGCGTGCGGTCCCGCGCCTCGGGATGGCTCTCCCAGGCGCTCGCCCACAAGAAGCTCCGCAAGAAGCCCAACCGGCTCCGGCTGGTCGCCGCCCACCTGGCCCTCCACGCGGACCCCGGCGGCTCCGTGTCCCTGCCCGCCGGGGACGTCGTGGCGGCCTGCGCCCTCTCCGGGGACGAAGAGCTGTCCGAACTCCTCACGTGGCTGGCCGAGGTGTCGTGGATCGAGGACGCCTCGGCCGCCGGCGGCGTCGTGGCCGCGCGGCTGACCGAGCTGACGCAGCCCCTGGCCGTGCGGCCCGAGCCGCCGAGGACCCCTCCCAAGCAGGTCCCGGCGACCACGCCGCTCGACGTGCCCGTCGCCGACCGTGCGCGCGACCTCCTCTCCGGTCGTGAGGCGGAGGTGGCCCGGTGGGTGGACGCCTACCGGGGCGAGCACGGGCACGGGCCCAGCTGGTCCGCGATCGGGGAGGCCTTCGGCTGGCCGCCGCGCCAGGCGCCGGACCACGACGTCACCCACGAGGTGTTCCGCCTGCTCCGCGCGGGGGGCTGGCTGACCGGCTTCGGCCTGCCCTTCGGCCTGCGTGCCGGGGAGGGGCGGGCGGGGAACGGATCCTGACACCCCGGCGCCGGGACCCCCGGCCGCGCGGCCCCGTCCCCGGCCCCCGCCCGCGGAAGGACCCGGGGGCGGGGGCTAGGATGCCGCCCATGCCTCATCATCCGACGTCCGCCGCGCCCGCCCCGACCCCGGGGAGGGGCCGGTGAACCGGAACGTGCTGGTCACCGGGGCGGCCCGGGGCATCGGCCGGGCCGTCGCCCGGGCCTTCGCCGGGGCGGGCGACCGTGTGGCCGTCCACTGCGGGAACAGCGTGGAGGAGGCCGAGCGCACCCTCGCCGGCCTGCCCGGCGAGGGGCACGCGCTGTTCCGCGCCGACCTGCGCGACCCCGCGGCCACCGCCGACCTCGTCTCGGGGGTGGTCGCGGCCCTGGGCGGGATCGACGTGGTGGTCAACAACGCGGCCGTCAACACGGCCCACCCGGTCGCCGGTGTCTCCTACGAGGAGTGGCAGGAGGCCTGGCGGGCCACCCTGGACGTGAACGTGGTGGCCGCCGCCAACATCGGCTACCTCGCCGCCCGGCACATGATCGACCGCGGGGCCCCGGGGCACATCGTCAACGTCGGCTCGCGCGGCGCCTACAAGGGGGAGCCCGACCACCCGGCCTACGGGGCGAGCAAGGCCGCGCTGCACTCCCTGGGGCAGTCACTGGCCGCGGCCCTGGCCCCGCACGGCATCGCCGTCGCCTCCGTGGCCCCGGGGTTCGTGGCGACCGAGCGCGTCGCCGACCGGGTCACCGACGAGGTCCGCGCGCAGAGCCCGTTCGGGCGGGTGGCCGCGCCCGAGGAGGTGGCGGCGGCCGTCCTGTACCTGGCCTCGCCGGAGGCGGTGTGGTCCTCCGGCGCCGTCCTGGACGTCAACGGCGCCTCCCACCTGCGCTGACCGCCCCCGCCGCGCACCCCTCGGCGCACGGCGGCGCGGAACCGCTCCACCGCCTCACCCGCCGGTGTCCTCCAGGAGGGTCCCGGCCGCCGACAGCGGGGCGTAGCGGCTGGGGGTGAACCCGAGGAGCTCGGCCGCGAGCTCCTCGTTCCCGGCGAACCCCGCGTCGGCGTCGATCGTCTGGGTACCGTCCCAGAGCATGAACAGCGCCGAGACGGTGTGCGAGCCCTTGTCGTGGTGCATGTCGTAGTGGGAGGCCATGGGCACGCTGTCGTAGTGCACCCACAGGTCGTGCCCGGTCATGAACATGTCCAGGTCGAACGTGACCGTCAGCCCCATGAGCTCCGGCTTGTACCGGTCGTCGATCCCGGCGAACGCCTCGTCCAGCGCCACCATCCGCGGGCAGGTGGGAGACGCCGAGGTGTAGAGGGCGTTGGCGGCGGCGAACAGGGGCAGGTGGATCGCCGCGGACTTCTCGCCGCCGGACATCTGCTCGTGCTTGTTCTTGGTGAGGCGGACCTCGTCCTGGCCGGGGACGGCCATGCGCAGCTCGAACCGGTACCAGGCCCGGTAGTCCAGCACCGCGGCCAGGACCTGCTTGTAGGTGGCGCGGGGGTGCGCGGCGTGGTGGGCCCGGATCATCTGCCGCAGGACCTCCCGCAGACGTGTCAGGCCCGCCTGTCCCAGACCGGCGGCGTCGCGTTTGAGCAGCTGCGCCGCGAGGGCCTGGTCCTCGGTGAGGCGGTCCGACCGGCTCCAGCGGATGCCGATGCGCGTGCCCGAGGACATGGGCCGCGAGCGGGTGTCGCGGTCCATGCCGGCGACCAGGTCGCGGGCGACGCGCACGCGCTCGTGGATCTGCTGCGCGATACCGCTGAGCAGCTCGTCCTCCAGGACGCCGCGCTCCTCCTCCCGCAGGAGCGCGCCCTGGTCCTCGACGCGGTCGGCGATGGTGCGCGCGAAGGCGGAGACCGGGTTGCGGCCCGTCTCGTCGTTGACGAACACGGTGATGATCCCGCTCGTGCCGAAGTCGTGGTCGACGCGGTAGCCCTCCGCGTCGCCGCCCAGGGCGTCCTGGAAGGCGCGCAGGGCGTTGGAGACGCGGGTGGAGGCGGACTTGAGGTCGCCGTCGGTCACGGCGCGGCCCGGGTCGACCGCTTGCGCGAAGGCGTCGCTCAGCGCCGCCGCGGCCGGCGGCAGGACGGCGCGGACGGCGTCCCGGGGGTCCGCGTCCCCCTCCGCGAGCACCTTCTCGGCGGCCTGTTCCGGCTCGGGCCACAGCCCCCGGTCCGGCCAGGCGGGCCCGGGCTCCACACCCAGGGTGGCGCGCAGGTCGGGGTGGGTCAGGGCCGCGAAGGCGTCGGCGTGCTCGAACAGGGCCGTGAAGGCGTCGGTGAGGGCCTTCTGCCCGTGTTCGAGGTCGCGGTCGGCGCGGATCATCGTCTCGTGCGCGGAGGACGCCCGCGCCCGGACCTCGCGCTGCTCCGCCTCGGCCCCGCGCAAGGACCCCCGCACGGCCTCCAGCTCGGCCATGATCTCGCGCACCGGGGCGCTGATGCCCTCCTCGCGGGCGGCGAGCTCCGCGACGGCCCGCTCGTGCTCGCGCAGGCGCTCCTCGTGGCGTTCGCGGTCCTCCTCCAGCCGGCCGCCCAGCCGGGCGACGGTCTCCCGGCGCCCGTCCAGGTCGGCGGTGTGCCGGGCGGCCTCGGCGCGGGCGGTGTGGAGGTCGCGGGCGGCGGCTGCGAAGTCGTCCACGGCCGAGGCCACGGCCTCGACGGCCTCCGGGCGCACGGGCATGGCGCGTTCGGCGGCCACGGCGCGCACCTGGTGGCGGTGGGCGTCCACCTCGGCGACGGCGGAGTCGAGGGCGCGGCGCCGCTCCTCGCTCTCGCCGCGCGCGGAGGCCAGGAGGGTGGAGTGGTGCTCGACGCGGCGCACGGCGCGGTCGACCGGGGCGGTGTCGGGCAGGGCCGACCTCGCCCGGGTGAAGGCCTTGAGGAGTTCGCCCGCGCGGTCGAGGTCGTCGGAGAGCAGGGCGCCCTGCTCCGCGAGTTCGGCCAGGCGCGCGTCGCAGGCGGCGAGGCGCTCGCGGCGGCGGTGGGCCCGGTTGGTGGCGCCGATGAACTCGGGGACGTCCTTGGGGCAGGATCCCACGAGGAGGCCCTGGGCGAACCCGGCCCGGGCGGTGACGGTGTGCGCCGCCGGGGCGGCCCCCGAGGGCCCGGGGGCGTCCGCGCCGCCCGCGGCGCCGTCCAGGCGGACCGAGGCCAGGACGCGGGCGATCACGTCCTGGGGCACCAGGTCCTGCTGCTCGGGGACGAGCACCTCGGCGAGGGTGCGGCCCCCGTCCGCGACCGTCTCGCCGGCGGGCAGGAGGTAGGCGTCGGCCTCCCCCGCCTCCAGGGCCGCGCGGGTGGCGCCGGCGTCCGGGTGGACCCACGCGGTGAGCAGCCCGGCCCCGTCCAGCGCGCCCTCGACCGCCGCCGCGTCGGCGTCCGCGACGGTGTCGGCGAACCGGACGAGCCGCCACAGCGGGGCGCCGGGGCGGCCCTCCCGGGACGCGGTGCGCCGGTGGTCGGCGGGCGGGGCGTCGTCGCGCTCGGCGGCGATGTCCGCGCGTTCTCGGGTGAGGCGCGCGGTCTCCCCGTCCAGCCGCTCCCTTCGGTCCTCCAGGGTGCGCACGCGGCCGGCCGCGTCGAGGCGCTGCTGGTCGGTGTGCTCGCCGTAGACCTCGGCCAGGGCGGGGGTGCCGGGTTCGCCGAACCGTTCCAGCGCCTGCTCCAGGGCCTGGACGCAGGCGGCGCCGGTGACCGGGGAGGGGCCCTGCGCCCAGTGCCCGGCCCAGGCGGCGAGGGCGTCGGCGGCGGCGGCGCGCGCGGCGGCCAGGGCCTCGTCCGCCTCCCCGCACTCCTGCTCGCGCTGCTGTAGCCGCTCGTCTGCGCGGGCGGCGGCCCGGTCGGCCGCGGCGCGGGCGGTCTCCGCCCCGGCGAGCCCGCGGAGGCGTTCGCGCACCGCGTCCACGTCGGCGCGGCGGGCGGTGGCGCGGGCCCGTGCCGCGGAGGGCAGGTCGTCGCCGCTGTCGGCGGGCCCCTCCCCGTCGTGGGCCAGGCCGGCCCGGTCCGCGGCCTCGGCCAGTTCCGCGGCGAGTTCACCGGTGCGGGCGCGTACCCGTTCGAGGTCGTCGGCGACCTGGTCGGCCTCACGGCGCAGGGCGCCCACCTCGCCCGCCTGGACGTCCAGGCGGGCCTGCTGTTCGCGGAGTTCGCGGGCGGTCTCCGCGCTGTGGGCGCGCTCGACCTCCAGGGCGGCGTGGCTGCGGAACGCGTCGTCGGCCTCCAGCCCGCTCCTGCGCGCGGCCAGCTCGCGGACGCGGGCGTCGAGCTCCTCGGACCTCGCGGTGGCGGCGGCGTGCTCGACGGCGGCCCGTTCCCGGGTCCCGCGCGCCTCGGTGACGGCCGCCGCCCGCTCGGCGGCGTGGCCGGTGGCGGTGCGCAGGCGCGCGAGCCGGTGGCGGGCGTGCACGTCCAGGTAGGAGGCGTACTCGCCGGCGAAGGCGGTGGTCGCGGCGTGGGCGGTGGTCGCCTGGTCGAACCGGCGCTGGACGGCGGCCAGGTTGGTGAAGTCGCGGGCGGCCTGGTCCAGGAGGGTCTCGTCGAGGGGGCTCAGTCCGCTGGTGAGGGTCTCGGAGACCTTGTCGGGGTCCAGGTCCTTGGCCAGCAGGGGCCGGCGCAGCGCCAGGAGCAGGTCCAGGAGCTGGGTGTAGCGCTCGCCGAGCCCGAAGAGGCGTGCGTCCACGGCCTTGCGGTAGTCCGCGGCGGTGGCGTGCCAGGCGGCGTCGCCCAGGACGCCCTTGAGCTGGCGTTCGGTGAGCGGGCGCCCGTCGGAGGCGAGCAGGCCGAAGTCGACGCCCAGGCGCCGGTCGGTGACGAAGAACGAGGGGTTGACGCCGTCGCGGTGCTTGTGCGCGCGCAGTCCGACGACCAGCGTGGCGGTCTCGGTGCGGTCGCCGTCGGGGCGGGCGAACTCCATCCACACGTACCCGTACGCGGAGTCCTCACCCCGGTAGAGCAGGTTGGACTTCATGGTGCGGTTCTGGCCGCTGAAGGGGTCGAGGCGGCGTGCGTCGGTGTACCCGTCGAGCACGAACGGGAAGAGCACCTCCAGGGCCTTGGTCTTGCCCGAGCCGTTGTGCCCGCGCAGCACCAGGCGGCCGTCGGCGAACACGAACTCCTCGTCGACGTAGTCCCAGACGTTGATGACGCCGGCGCGGCTGGGCCGGAAGCGGTCGCTCCTGGAGGTCATCGGTTTCCTTCCGCGGGGGCGTGGGCGGCCGTGGGTTCGGGGGCCGGCCCGGGATCGTCGGGGGGTGCGGTCTCGGAGGGGGGCTGGTCGGCGGGGGCGGCCTCCGCGGGCGCCGGGTCCGCCAGCCCCAGGGGGAGCTGGCCGCTGTCGGCGCGCTCGGGCAGCGCGCCCTGGAGGTTGCGGTAGCGGGAGGCGGCGGGGAGCACCAGGGCCCCGCCCGGGACCGGCCGGACCAGGGAGAGCTCGGCGAGCAGCGCCAGGGCGGCGTCCAGGAGGCCGTAGGGGTCCTGCTGCCAGGCGCCGCCGAAGGAGGCCGCGCCGAACTCGGCGAAGAGCTCGTGGATCATCGTCTCCCACCGGGAGCGTTCGACCAGGGGGGCCTCCAGCCGCTCCGGCGGCCCCGCGCCGTCGTCCGCCCCGGGGGGCTCCGGCGTCCAGGCGAGTCCGGCGACGACCCCGTCGCGGGGCAGGCCCGCGTCGACCAGGCGGACCAGGGCGGCCTGGTCGGCGGGGAGCGGGGGCACGGGCAGCACCACCAGCGCCGCCAGGGACGTCTCCAGGAGGTCGGCGACCTTGGCGAGCAGGAGCCCGGCGGTGCGGTTGACCGCGCCGCCGCGCCCGGGGAAGGGGCGGTCGGTGAAGGTGCCCGCCGGGTCGGCGAGCAGGACCCCCTCCGCGCGGCGCTCCACCTTCAGGCCGGTGGCGCGGGCCAGCTCCTCGGCCGCGCCCCGCCCGCGCAGGACGTCGGCGACCTCGGGTTCGACGTCGGCGAAGTAGACGACGGGGCGCTCCACCAGGAGGCGCCGGGCCCGGCGGGCCGCCTGCTCGCGGGGGGAGGCCGCGGTCAGCGGTTCGGCGAGCAGTCCCGCCGCGCTGCCCAGGTGCTGGACCGGGCGGGCCGGCCGGAACAGCACCTCGCAGACCTCGTGGTCGATGTCGAAGAGCGCGTCTCCCTGGTCGCCGGTGGCCGCCCACGCCTCCAGCGAGCCGTCGGACAGGTGCAGGGCGCCCCGGTCGAGGAGCCAGTGGGCGGCGTCCACCAGCGCGGCCTTGTGCGATCCGTCGGTGGGGTCGTAGCCCAGGCCCTGGACCGCGTTGGCGGCGGGGGTGAGGCGGGCGACCAGGTCGGCGAGGCTGATCTCGATCTGGGAGCGCTGGAAGGAGGCCAGCAGCAGGCACAGGTAGGCGAGCCTGCGCCGGTCGAAGGGCCTGCCCCGGCGGGAGAAGGCCTGGGTCTGGGTGGGGTCCAGGGCGTCCAGCTCGCGGACCAGGCGCACGTGGTCGGTCGTGGCGATCAGGGTGTAGCCGAAGAGCCGGTGGAGGTCGGCGGCGAGCTCGTCGGCCCAGCGCAGCACCTGGTCGAGGACGCCGGGGCGGGGCCGCGAGGCGGTGATGAGGTCGCAGGTGAGGACGCGCCGCACGGCCTGCTGGTAGGAGCCGAGGTCGGCGGGGGCGACCGCGGGGGCGGAGGTTCGGGGCATCAGGGGTTCTTCGTTCGTGTCCGGTGGGCGGTCGCCTCCAGGCGCAGGCCCGGGAGGTGGATCCGGCCCTGGCTGGTGCGCACGGTGCTGCCCGCCGGGTCGGGGACCAGGCGGACCATGGTGCCGTCGCCCTCGCCGGAGGCCGAGGAGAGGCGTCCGGCGACGACGGTGCGCGCCTCCAGGGCGCGGGTGACCAGGCGCAGCAGGATACGCGTGTCGGTCTCGTCCAGCACACGGCCGTGGACGCCCTCCTCGACCAGGCGTTCGGCCGACCTGCGCTCGGACCCGCGGTCGGCGGCCTGCTTGCCGCGCAGGCGCGCCTGGGCCCCGGGGTTGCGCCGCACCGGCCTGGGCACGCCGGCCGTGGGCGCGGTGCCGCTGCGGAACAGGGTGACCGAGACCTCGACCCCGGGGGCGTCCCACCAGGTCAGGCCGGGGGAGATCTGTTCCTCGTCGTCGTGGGCGACGCCGAGGTGGCGGGCGGAGCGGACGTTGAACGCCGCTCCCATGAGGGCGTGGGCGGCGCCGTCGTCGGGGGTGTTGAACACCCAGGTGGCGAGGTGGCGCAGCTGGCTGGAGCGGTTGACGCCGCCGCGCTGGGCCTCGGTGATCTGCCGGAGCAGGGCGATCACGCCGGAGACGGCCGTCCTGGTGGCCGCGTGCAGTTCGGCGGCGCGCGCGGGGACGGCGTCGTCGGAGGAGAACCAGGCGCGCAGGGCCTGCCAGCGGCGCTCCCAGTCGGCGCGGCGCTCGGCGCGCTCCATGAAGGGGCGCTCGTCGGCGTCGGCGGCGCGGGAGAGGAGGGTGGCCAGACCGGTCTCCTCGACCTCGCGGACGGCGCGGTCCAGGCGGGGCAGGTGGCGGTCGAGCTCGGCCGTGAAGTCGGACATGTGCACCAGCAGGGCGTTCTTGTGGCGCAGGAAGACGTCCGGGGAGGCGTCGGTGGAGCGCAGGATCTCACCCAGGGTGACGTGGAACTGCGCCGATCGGCGCCCCATGTCCTCCATGGCCGAGTCCAGGCGGGCGAGCCTGCGGTGGACGTGCTCGGCCCGGCCGGTGCGGTTGGCCTCCGCGAGGGCGCGCAGGTCGTCCAGGACCTCGGAGAAGACCAGGCGGGACAGGTTGACGTCCTCGATGCGCGCGCCGAGCAGGTTCTCCACCGCCTGGTAGGCCCAGTAGCCCAGCTCGCTGAACTGGTAGACCGACTGGCGGTTGCGGTAGCGCACCAGGTTCCCGGCCCGGGAGGCGTCGTCGAAGCGGTGCACGACGCGGTCGGCGTGGAGCTCGTCCAGCCGGTCGCGCAGGCCGCGGTCGGGCGTGGGCACCTGGTCGTGCGCGGCGGCGAGCTCGCGCAGGGCCGCGGCGACGTCGTCGGGGGACACCTGCACCTGGTGGACCTCGCGCAGCCGGTCCATGGCGCGCAGGATCCACAGGTAGGTGACGTGGTCGTCGCGCCGGGTGAAGTTGAACAGCCGGAACCGGTCGCTGACCGCGAGGGAGTCCATGTCCAGGGCTCTGCGTTCGACCACGGGCCGCCCTTTCGGTGATGTGGGAGTGGTGCCGCCGGGGCGGAGGGGGTTCCGCCACACCATGACGCTACGTGACTGCGGGGGCAGGTGCGGACGTCCGGGCCGCTGTCCGCGGTCGACGGGGCCCGGTTCCCCGCGTCCGCCTCCGTGGGGCGTGAGGGGCCGGTGTGCCGGGCGCCACGGGGCGAACTTGGCGAATCCGCCACAACGCGTCCCACCGGCACGGTAGAAGAAGAGGAATCACGGTCCACACAAGAGAATCCATGAGCTCACCATGCCCTCCGACGAACCGGCGTCCCCGGACAGCCTGCGGCTCCCGGCCCGCCCCGTCTCGCTCCCTCCCCCGGAGGACCTCGCCCTCGCCGCACTCGCGTCCCCGCCCCTGCGCGACGCCCTCGGCCTGGCCCGCTGGTGCGGGCCGGCGACCCCCGTCTGCCCCAGGGGCCTGCCCGGGACCGCCGACGTGCGCGACGCCGTCCGGGAGTGCGGGCTGTGGCCCCGCGGCCTGGAGGACCACCCCCGCCGGCGCCGCAGATGGCTGGAGGGACTCGGCCCGGCGCCCGACGTGGAGGAGTTCGTCCGGCCGTGGCGGACCGCCGTCCGGCTCGGCCTGGTCGAGCTGGGGGCCGGGAACGCCCACCCCGCGCGGCGCCTGGAGCAGCACGCACGCTCCCCGGACCGGATCCTCGGCTGGTGGTCGCAGGTGTTCGAGGACGGTGTCGGGCAGGACCAGGACCCCCTCTCCCCCGCCGGCGCCGACGCCCTCCTCCCCCGGGCCCTGAGACTCCTCTACGAGGCCCCGGACGGCGCCCGCACCCCCCTGGAGACCCTGACCGGCGCGGGCCGGCCGGACCCCGGCGCGGTGCGGGAGGGCTCCGATCCCGCTGCCGACCGGCTCCTGCGCTCGCTGTGGCGGCTCACCGGCACCGGGGCGGTGGTCGTGGGGCGCCACGGCCACGGGAGCGGGGACGGCTCCCGCCCCTTCTGGGCGCGGCTGACGGGTCTGGGCCGGTTCGGGGTCAGACGGATCCTGCTCGCGGTGGGCGTTCCCGCCCCGCTGGCGGAGGACCTGGCGGGGGCGGGGGAACTCCTCGACGCCCTCGGCGCCCTGTCCCCGGAGGGCCGGCTGTGCTCGTTCGACGCGTGGCTGGAGCAGCGCACCCCCGCGCTCGCCCTGCGGGAGATCGCCGAGGCGGTGCGGGGACCGGGCCGCGCACAGCGCCGGTGGACGGGGGCGAAGGTCCTGGACACGACCAGTTCCGAGCTGGTGCCGGACCTGTGGTCCCTCCTCGGCTCCGGTGAGCCCACCGCCGTCGGCCTGGCCGCCTCCGTCCTCCTCTCCTCCGGCATGCTCGCCCGGCACGAGGTCGACCGGATCATGGACAGGCACGGAGCCCTGGTCGTCATCGACATGCTCGCGGCGGCGCTGGACCCCGACGAGGCCAACCTGCGCGCCTTCCTGACCGCCGAGTGCACGGAGGGCATCGAGGAGCTGATCCTCGACGACGTCGACCGCCTCCGGGCGGACCGCCACCCCGACACCGTCCCCGTCCTGGAGGCGATCGGCCGCCAGCACCCGGACCCGGGCGTCGCGGCCACCGCCCGCAGGGCCGTGGAGAGGCTGGCCTCCCCCTCCTGAGCCCGCGCCGGCCCCGGCCGCCGCTCCCGCCCGCCCTCCGCACCGTGGCCCGCGCCGCCCTCCGTCCGGACGGGCCCGGGCCCGCCTCTCCCACGGCCCGGCCCCCACCGCAGGTTCCGCCGCACGCCAAATATCGTTTTGCCTCCATCTTTCCATTGACAAGTTGGGGCGCCGCGAGGCAATCTTTCCAGTAGAAAGATTTCGGGACACCACCCACCGGAGGCCCGCCATGGAACCGCTCATCACCCTGATCGGCACCAACACCGCACTGCTCGCGCTGGGCGTGCTCGGCGTGCGGCCCCTGCGCTCCTGGTCGCGCGCCCTGCGCGGCGGACTCGCGGCCATGTTCACCCTGACCGGCGTGGCGCACTTCGTCGGGCTGCGCGAGGAGCTGGTCGCCATGGTCCCGCCCCTGCTGCCCGCGCCCGAGCTGCTGGTCACCGTCACCGGGGTGCTGGAGCTCGCCGGGGCCGCGGGCCTGCTGTGGGCGCGCACCTCGCCCTGGGCGGCGGCCGGACTCGGCGCGCTCATGGTCGCGATGTTCCCCGCGAACGTCTACTCGATCATGACCGGCGCGAGCGCGGGGTTCAGCGAGAGCCTGCCGGTCCGGACCGCCATGCAGGTGGTGTTCATCGCGGCGACCGTCGCCGTGGTCGTCCACCACCTGCGCGCCCGCCGGGCGGCGGCCGCCGCCGGAGACCGCGCCGAGACCCGGGAGGCCGTGCTGTCCTGACGGGCACGAACACCGACACGCGCCCTGTCACGCAGGGGATACGGCCGGGGCCACTGTGAAATCTTGTGGCCCCGGCTGACATCATCCCAAATTGTACGTACACTCTGTACGGACAAGATGAGTCCCGGTCCGGATCCTCCGAGGTCCCCGCCGGGACACCCCTGCGAACGGACACTCATGCGCGACGCCCACGGGAGCCTGGTGCCCCTCTACCACTGGATGAACAAGATCCCCGGCGGAGCCATGCTGGTCCCGCTGGTCCTGGGGTCGCTCATCGGAACCTTCGCCCCCGGGGCGCTGGACATCGGCAGCTTCACCACCGCGCTGTTCAAGGACAGCGCCCTGCCGCTGATCGCCCTCCTCATCTTCGCCACCGGCACACAGGTGACGCTCCGGACCGGCGGCCCCGTCCTGGCCGCCACCGGCGTGGTCCTGCTCGGCAAGAGCCTCATCCCCGGCCTGCTGATCGTCGGACTCGCCGTCTTCACCGGCCCGGACGGCATCCTCGGGGTGTCGATCCTGGCGCTGCTCGCCGCCACCACCAACGCCAACGGCGGACTGTGGCTCGCGATCACCGGCCAGTACGGACGCTCCCGCGACCGGGGCGCCTACATCGCGGGAGCCATCAACGACGGCCCGTTCATCGCCCTCCTGTTCATCGGCGCCTCGGGCCTGGGCCAGATCCCGGTGATGGCCCTCGTCGCCGCGATCATCCCGTTCCTGCTCGGCGTGGTCGTCGGCAACGTGGACGCGCAGTGGCGCGAGGTCCTCAAGCCCGTGCCCTCCATCGTGATCCCGTTCTTCGCCTTCGCGCTCGGCGCGGGCATCGACCTCGCCGACGTCGCCCGGGGCGGGCTGACCGGCATCCTGCTGGGCGTGGCCATCACCCTGTTCACCGGCGGCCTGGTCTACCTCGGCTACAAGCTGATCCTGCGCCGCGGCAAGGAGTCGGGCATCGGCTTCGCCGCCGGCACCGTCTCCGGCAACGCCGTCGCGACCCCCGCCATCGTGGCCGCCGCCGACCCGTCCTTCGCCGCCTACATGGGCACGGCGACCTCCCAGATCGCGGCCAGCGTGCTGGTCACCGCGATCCTGGCGCCGCTCGTGACCACCTGGGTCCTGCGCCGCGCCGGGGCCTCCCCCGCCGAGGCGGAGAAGGCCGAGGAGGCGGCCGAGGCCGAGAGGGCCCCGGCCGGCGGGGAGACCGCCGCCGGGGCGGAGACGGCGGCCACCGGCGCCGGCCGGGCGTCCGCCGCGGCACCCGCCGCCGGTACCGACACCACCGAGCAGAAGGAGTCCGACTCGTGAGCACCCCCGTCACACCGCGCGTCGCCGTCGTCGCGGACGACCTGACGGGCGCGGGCGACACCGCCGTGCAGTTCCTGCGGGCCGGGTGGAGCACGGAGCTCCAGCTCGACGCCGCGACCCCGAACGCCGAGGTCGTCGCCGTCAGCACCGACTCCCGCGCGTTGCCCGCCGACCTCGCCGCCGCTGCCGCGGCGGAGGCGGTCCGCCGCCTGCGCGACGCCGGGGCGGCCCGCCTGTACAAGAAGGTCGACTCCACGCTGCGCGGCCCCATCCGCGCGGAGATCGACGCCGTCCTCGACGCGTGGTCGCCGGACGCGGTCGCCGTGGTCTGCCCGGCCTTCCCGGCCAACGGCCGCACCGTCCGCGACGGGGTCCTCCTCGTCGACGGGGTCGAGGTGCACCGCACCGCGGTCGGCACAGACCCGGTGACCCCGGTGTCGGAGAGCCGCGTCGCGGTCCTGCTCGGCGCCGGCCACGTCCGGCTCACCGGCGTCGACGCCGCCGCCGACGCGGCACTGCTGCGCGCCGCCGGACCGATCGTGGTCGCCGACGCCGAGACCGACGAGGACCTGGCGCGCCTGGCCGCCGCCGTCACCGCGCTCGGCCCCGACGCCGTGCCGGTCGGCTCGGCCGGGCTCGCCGCCCGGCTGGCCGACTCCTGGGCCGCGGAGGCCGAACCGGCCCCCGCCCTCGTCGTGGTCACCTCGCTCCACCAGACGGCCCGGGGCCAGGTCGAGGAGCTGGCCGCCGACGACCGGACCCGGATCGAGCAGCCCGCGCCGCGCGACCTCGCCGACGACGCGGCCTGGCGCGCCTGGTCCGCCGGGGTCCTGGACCGGTTCGACCCGGCCGCGGCCCACACCGCGCTGGTCGCGCCCGAGGACCGCGACGGGGCGCTCGACCCCGCGTCGGTCGCCCGCCGCTTCGGCGCGCTCGCCGCCGACCTGGCCGCGCGCCACGAGCTGTCCGGCTTCGTGGTCACCGGCGGCGACGGGGCCCGCGCCCTCACCGCCGCCCTGGACGCGCGCGCCATCGCCCTGACCGGCGAGGTCGCCCCGGGCATCCCGCTCGGCACGCTGTCCGGCGGACCCCGGCACGGCCGCGCCATCGTCACCAAGGCCGGGGGATTCGGATCCCCCACCGCACTACTGGAGGCCGCCGACGCGGTCCGCCACACGAAAGGCAGGAACGCATGAGCCGCCCCACCCTGGCAGTCACCCTCGGCGACGTCGCGGGCATCGGCCCCGAGATCACCGCCAAGTCCCTGCTGAACCACCCCGAGGTCCGGGAGTACTCCCGCCCCGTGGTGATCGGTGACGCCGACGCCCTGCGCAACGCGGTCGCCGCCGTCGGCGGCGACCCGGCCGCGGTCAACCCCGTCGAGTCCCCGGCCGACGCGGCCGACGACCCCGCCGTGATCGACGTCGTGCAGACCGGCCCCTCCCTCGGCCACGTGCCGCCGGGCGAGCTGAGCGCGGAGGCCGGCGACGGCGCGGCGCGGTTCGTGATCGCCGCGGTCGACCTGGCCAAGCGCGGCCTGGTGGACGGCATCGTCACCCCGCCGCTGAACAAGGCCGCCATGCACCTGGGCGGCCACGCCTGGCCGGGCCACACCGAACTGCTCGCCCACGAGTTCGGGGTGCGGGACTACAGCCTGGTGCTCTCCGCCGGGGAGCTGTCCTTCTTCCACCTGACGACGCACGTGTCCCTGCGCAACGCGATCGAGGGCATCACCCAGGAGCGCACCCTGGAGGTGCTGCGCCTGATGAGCGCGTTCGCCCGCGCCCAGGGAAGCCCGGACGAGCCGATCGGGGTGGCCGGGCTCAACCCGCACGCCGGGGAGAACCGCCTGTTCGGCGACGAGGACGCCGACGTCCTCGCGCCCGCGATCGCCCTGGCCCGCGAGGAGGGCATCAACGCCCACGGCCCGCTCCCCGCGGACGCCCTGATCCCGGCCGCGGTGAACGGCAAGTGGAAGCTGGTCGCGGTCTGCTACCACGACCAGGGGCACGCGCCCTTCAAGGCCGTCTACGGCGACGACGGCGTCAACATCACCGCCGGCCTCCCCGTGGTGCGGGTCTCGGTCGACCACGGCACCGCGTTCGACATCGCGGGCCGCGGGATCGCCCGCGAGGCCAGCCTCGTCCTGGCACTGCGCCGGGCCGCGGAGCTCGCCCCCGGCTGGGGGCACGTCTGGCAGGCGTCCCGCTCCGACGCGCGGTAGCGGCGCGAAGGACCGCTCGGCAGTGTCCGCTCCGCGCGGCGCCGCCGGGCGGTCGGGGCGGCCCCGCCCGCCCTCGGCCGCCCCTCCCTCCGGAGCACCCGTGAACGG
>NZ_JBSHDN010000070.1:0-31087 GCF_053616335.1 Nocardiopsis sp. NPDC055824 | reverse complement strand
GCCGTGGGGACACCCCCGCGGCGCCTCCGCCGTTGCGGCTCACCCCCGCCCGGTGGCCGCTTCGGCGAACAGGTCCGCCATCTCGCGGGCGTAGGCCCCGTGCTCCTCGGCGGGGCGCCGTGCCACGGACCGCGGGGCGGAGCTGAGCGCGGCGAACAGGGCGTCGGTGAAGACCTCGGGGTCGAAGGGGCGGAACTCCCCGTGGCGCTGCCCCTCGGTGAGGAAGCCGACCAGCTCGGCCCGGCCGGCCTCGTTCCCCCGGGCGACGTGCTCCTGGAGCGCGGGCGGGAGCGCGGCGGAGAGCACCTCCCGGCGCGCGACCATCTCCTGGGGGTGGCTCGCGCAGTACGTGACGTGGCCGGTGACGATCCGGCGCAGACCGTCCTCGAAGCCCTCCAGGGGTTCGGGTCCGCCTTCCATCGCGCGGTCCAGGCGGGCGTCGATGTGGCCGAGGACCTCTCTGATCAGGTTCTCCTTGGTCTTGAAGTGATAGGTGATCAGCCCCGGGCTGATCGAGGCCCGTGCGGCGATGCGCACGAAGGAGGCGCGGGAGTACCCCTCCTCGGCGATGGCGGCGATCGCCGCCGTGACGATCTGCCTGCGGCGGGCGTCCTCGATGAAGGACCGGTCTCCGTCCGTCCTGTCGACTGGTTGCATGAATAGAAACCTATATGCTCAACTAGGATCATGGCGAACACCGGCGGAGAGGACCTCGGAACCCCGTGAAGAACGACCGCGTACTCGCCCTCACCGGAGCGACGGTGCTCGTGGGCGCCCCGCTCACGCCACGACGGGACCGCACCGTCCTGGTCTCGCAGGGCCGCGTCGGCGCGGCCGGACCCGGCCGCGCCGCCGACCTCCTCGCCGTGCGCGGGGACCCGCTGACCGACCTCGGCGCGCTGCGCCGGGTCGCCCTGGTACTGCGCGACGGGCGAGCCGTCGTCGACCGAACCCGAGAGAAGGCGTCATGAGCAGGGCCGAGCAGGCGACGAACCGACCGACCGTGGTCCGCGACGGAGCGGTGGCCCACGTGCTGCTGTGGACGTGCTTCCCCCTGCTCGGGGCGGCGGCGGGCTGGGTCCTGTCCATGGTCCCCGGGTGGCTGGCGGCGCTTCCGGAGTGGGTCCACGCGCTTCCCATGGTGCCGGGCCGGGAGCAGGTCGACCTCCTGGCCGGGCTGGACGGACCCGTCCTCACCGCCGTCCTGAGCGCCGTCGGCCTGGGGGCCGGCGCGCTGCTGGCGCTGCTGTCCTACGGCGACATGGTCGTGGTGGAGGTCGGCGACGGGGGCGTGCGGATCACCCGCGGGGGGAAGGGGCCGGAGATCGGACGCGACCGTGTCGGCACGGTCTTCCTGGACGGCAAGGACCTGGTCGTCCTCGGCCCGGACACCGCCGAAGCCGCCCGCGAACGCACCGACCACGGCGCCGGGCGCCTCCGCGCCGCCTTCGAGGCGCACGGCTACCGGTGGCGTGACGGAGACCCGCACGCAGACGAGTTCCAGCGCTGGGTGGACGGGATGCCCGGCCTCGAACAGCACGCGCAGGCGGTCCTGAGGGCGCGCCGGACCGCGTTGGAGTCCGGGGACGCGGACGACTGCGCGGAACTGCGCGGCGAGCTCGCCCGGCTCGGCGTGGTCGTGCGCGAGGAGGGGAAGCGGCAGTACTGGCGCCCGGTGCGGCGCGGAGCCGTGGGGGAGGGCTGACCCGCGCCCGACGGGGGAGCGGAGGGCTGCCGGAGCCGGAGGGCGCGCCCGGCGCGCCCTCCGGACGCTTCAGGGGCGGGAACGCGGCGGAGGCCTCCCCCCTTCCCGGGGGTCGGGCGCTCCGTCCTGGAGTCGCGCTGTTCCCCGGGCTCCTGCCTCCCGGGGGCCGGGGCTTTCCCGGGGACCGGGGCGGTGCGGTGGCCCGGTGCCGGGCCCCTGCGCCGACCGGGCCGGTTCTCGCACCCCCTCGCCGATGCGGTGGTTGCCGCGCGGCCCGTGCGCGGGAGAGCCGATCCTGCGCCTGCAGTACGGACAGGGTCCGGAGACGACCACGGTTGCTCCTCAGTCGTTGATCATGGCCAGGAGCAGGACGCCGCAGAAGACGAGGAAGGCCGTGGTCGGCCATGACGAGAACTGACCCTTGAAGTTGCGTGCGGTCACAGAAGCCTCCGGGTGCCGAGGGAAGGGGAAGACGGAACCTGAGTACCACGCGCCGGTGACACTCCGCAGTTCGTCGCTACGAAAAGTCACCCTCTGTCCTGCTTGTCAGGTGCCCTCCGCCGTGGCCGGGGCGGAAGGCCCCACGGGCGCCGGTGGCGGCCGCTGTGCGGCGAGTCCGCCGTGCGCCGCCTCCCGCCGGTCGGCCCGTCGTCATCGGAGCGGTCGATCCGGGAATGAAAACGGTTATCATTGGCTTATTAGGCGTGAGACCCCGAGGAGGCATCCATGGCACGCAACGAGGTACGCCCCATCATCAAGCTCAAGTCCACTGCGGGCACGGGCTACACCTACGTGACCCGCAAGAACCGGCGCAACACACCCGACCGGCTCACCCTGAGCAAGTACGACCCCCGGGTCCGCCGCCACGTCGAGTTCCGCGAGGAGCGCTGACCCGGCCCGGCCGCCCGCACAGCCGCCGCGCCCCGGCCCCGACCGGGGCCGGCGCCGAGGACACCGCCAGGAGGCACGCATGAAACCCGGAATCCACCCCGCCTACGGGCCCGTCGTCTTCCGCGACCGCGCGGGGGACTTCTCCATCCTCACCAGGTCCACCGCCACCAGCGACAAGACCATCGAGTGGAGCGACGGCAACACCTACCCGCTGATCGACGTCGAGATCTCCAGCGCCAGCCACCCCTTCTACACCGGCAACGCCCGGGTGGTCGACACGGCCGGACGCGTGGAGCGCTTCCAGCGCCGCTACCAGCGCAAGGGCTGACGCCCGACCGCGGCGGGGCGAGCGCCCCGCCGCCCGACCCACCCCACGACAACGACGAGGACAGGGCCGATGGCCGTACCCAAGCGCAGGATGTCGCGCTCCAACACCCGCACGCGCCGTTCCCAGTGGAAGGCCACCACCCCGGACCTGGTGCGCGTCACCCTGGGGGGACGCGAGTACCTGGTGCCGCGCAACCTCGTCCGCGCCTACCGGCGCGGACTGCTCTCCCCGCCCGCCTGAGCGGGACGCGACGACCGCCGCCGCACGCCGGGCCGCCCCGGGGCGCGGCGGCGTCCGTGTTCAGACCACCCGGACGATGTGCTTGCCCCGCACGCCCCCGGCCTCCAGCGCCCGGTGCGCGGCGGCCACGTCCGAGAGCGGGTGCACCGTGTCCACCACGGGTCGCAGGGCGCCCTCCTCGACGTACCGGGTCAGATCGGCGAACAGCGCGTGCCGGGGCTGGCCGCTGAAGAACCGCACCCGCCGTGAACCGAACACGTACGAGGCCAGGACGTAGCCCACCATGGCCGCCGAGTCGAAGGACAGCCCGATCATGCGCCCGCCGGGCGCCAGCAGCCGCCGCAGGGCCGGCAGGTCCGACCCCGCGCTGTCGACGATGACGTCGAACCTCCCCAGATCGGCCAGAGGGGTCGCGGCGTAGTCGAAGGCCTCCTCGGCGCCGAGCTCGCGGACCAGGTCCAGGTTGCGCGCGGACGCGAGCCCGGTGACGCGCCCGCCCATCGCCTTCGCGATCTGAACCGTGGTGTTGCCCACGCCGCCGCTCGCCCCGCGCACGAGCACCCGCTCGCCGCTCCGGAGGCGGGCCTTGTCGCGCAGGGCGGTGATCGAGGTCGTGCCGACCGGCAGTGCCGCAGCCTCGACCAGGTCGATGCCCTCCGGTGCCAGGGACACCTGCCGGGTCGGCACCGCCACGTACTCCGCCGCGCTGCCGAACCCCATTCTCGGCAGCAGGCCCCACACCCGGTCGCCCACCCGGTAGCCGGTGGCGCCCGGCCCGGTCTCCGCGACCTCGCCGGTGAAGTCCATGCCGACCCTCTTGGGGAAGGAGCGGCCCGCCACCCACCGAAGCCCGCCCGAGCGCAGCAGCAGTTCGCCGCCGTTCACGCTGACGGCGTGGACCCGCACGAGCAGCTGCCCGGGGCCGGCGGTCGGGGCCGGGACCCGGCCCTCGTACAGGACCTCCGGGGGGCCGTACCCGTCGTACAGCGCCGCTCTCATCAGGCTCGCCGATCCCATTGCCCACTCCTTCGGATGTGCGGAGGACACACTCCCCGCCTTATGTGGACAGGGTCGTCCGCTTTCTCTCCACGCTAACGCGCCAAACGGACAGCACCATCCGTTTGCCGTAAAGTGAGAGGCATGGCAGAGCGGACCTCTCGGATGGAGCCCGGCGGCGCCGCCCGCGTCGCGGAGAACCCCTCGGGCGCAGGGGCGGAGCCGCCCGCCGTGCGCGAACCCCCGATCGCGGGCCGGGGCCTGCGGTCCGACGCCCGGCACAACCGCCGGCGCATCATGGAGGCCGCCCGGGCGGCGTTCGCCGAGCGCGGGATCGACGTGCCGATGGTCGCAATCGCACGCCGGGCGGGGGTGGGGCCGGCGACCCTCTACCGCCGCTTCCCGACCAGGGAGACCCTGGTCGCCGAGGTCTTCGCCGACGAGATGGCGGAGTGCGCCGGGCTGGTCGACGAGGCGCTCGCCGACCCCGACCCCTGGCGCGCCTTCTGCACGGTGCTCACGGAGGTGTGCGCCATGCAGGCGGCCGACAAGGGCTTCACCGAGGCCTTCCTCGCGGCCTTCCCCGACTCCGACGGCTTCGACGAGCGGCGCGTCCACGTCGAACACGGCCTGGACGAGCTGATCCGCAGGGCCAAGGAGTCGGGGCGGCTGCGCGCCGACTTCGCCCGGGAGGACATCGTCCTGGTGCTCCTGGCCAACGGCGGCATCGTCACATCCGACCCGGAGACGACCCGGGCGGCCTCGCGGCGCCTGGTCGCCCACATGCTCCGGTCCTTCGAGAGCGCGGGCGGCTCCGGGGAGCTGCCCCCGGTGCCCCCGATCGGACTGGGCCAGCTGTACCGGCTGCCGGGGGACTGACGCCGACCGGGGCGCGCCCCGACCGGACGTACGAAACGCCCCCACCCCTGGCATCCGAATCCCCGCGGGTCGGGCAGGCTTGGACCCGTGACGACCCGAACCGCCCCGGACGCCCCCGTCCCGGACCCCAGCACCGCGCGCACACCGCGCAGACCCGTCGACCTCCTCCTGGGCACGGCGGGCCTGCTGCTGGTGGCGGCGATCATGCTCGCCGTCCGCGTGGCCACCGACAGCGGCGACGCGGCCGACCCCGACCGGCTCCGATCGATCATGCCCTCCGGCCTGCTCCTGTTCGTCGCGGTGGGCGCGAACCTGGTGATCATCGTCCTGGTCTGCTACGTGGTCCTGCGCACCCTGTTCACGGGGAGGCCCCGGGACCTCGCGCGCGCCATGGCCTCGGGCGTCGCCGCCTACGTCCTCGCCTCCCTCATCAACGCCGCCCTGGCCACCCTGATCAGCCCCGGCCAGGTCCCCAACCCCCTCACCCCCGCCCCCGACGACGTCTTCACCGGCGCCACCCTGGGCTACGTGGCCGCGGTCCTCGCCTTCATCCGCACGATGCCCACGGGCCTGCCGCGCACCCGCTCCGTCCTGTGGGCGGGGAACACCGCCGTCGCGGTCTGCGCCCTCCTGGCCGGGGTCACCAGCCTGCTCGCCCTCGTGCTCACCGTCCTGGTCGGCCTGACCTGCGCCTTCCTCGCCCGTTACGCCATCGGCGCGGGCGCTCCCGCCCCGGCCGACGACCGGCGCCTGCGCGCCGAGCTGGAACGGTTCGGCATGACCGCGACCACCGTCGCCCGGGCGGGCGAGGACCGGGAGGGCAACCCGCGCCACCTGGCCGAGCTCGACGACGGCGGCCGGGTCGAGGTCACCGTGCTCAGCTCCGAGAACACCTCCGGGTTCTGGCGGCGCCTGCGCGACCTGGTGTTCCTGCGCGGACCGGTCGCCCCCCGGATGCTCTACGGCGTGCGCCGCCGGGCCGAGCACGCCGCGCTGATGAGCTACTCCGCCCGGAACGCCGGCGTCACCGTCCCCCGGGTCCTGGGCGTGGGCGAACTCGGCCCCGGCACCGTCGTCCTCGTCCGCGAACCCCCCGGCTCCCTGCCCCTGGAGGACCTGGACGACGACGCCCTCACCGACGACGTCCTCGACCTGTGCTGGAACGGGCTCGGGACCCTGCACCGCCACCGCATCGCCCACGGCGGGCTCAGCGGGGCCACGGTCGGGATCCTGGGGGCCGCCCCGGAGAGGGCGGGGTTCACCGGCATCGACCGGGGCACGGTGGCCGCACCGCAGATGAGGATCTCCCTCGACCACGCCGCGATGGTCACCCTGCTGGCGATGCGGGTCGGCGCCGAACGCGCGGTGGACTCGGCCGTGCGCTCCCTCGGGGTTCCCGCCACGGCGGCGATCCTGCCCTTCCTGCAACCGGCCGGCCTGCCCTACCCGCTGCGCTCGGGCCTGCGCGCGCACCGCGGGCTCCTGGGCCGGCTGCGTGAGCGCATGGTCGAGACCGCCCCCGAGGCGCCCGCCGAACCGGCCCGCCTGGAGCGCATGCGGCCCCGCACGATCGTCAGCTTCGTGGTCGCGACCGCCGTCGGACTGGTGCTCCTCTACCAGCTGACCGGGGTCGACTTCAGCACCATCGGCCAGGCCGACCCGGCGTGGGCGGCCGCCGCCTTCGTCATGTCCACCGTGTGCATGGTCGCCGCGGCGATGATCCTGGTCGGGTTCGTGCCGGTCCCGCTGCCCTGGTGGCGCACGGTCATGGTCCAGTACGCGGCCTCGTTCGTGCGGATCGCCGCCCCGGCCGGGCTCGGGTCCATCGCGGTCAACACCCGCTTCGTCACCAGGGCGGGAGCCCCCGCCGCGCTGGCGCTGTCGGCCGTGGGCCTCACACAGCTGGTCGGGTTCCTCATCCACGTGCCGCTGCTGCTGGTGTGCGCCTACCTCACCGGCGCCTCGTACTGGACGGGCTTCACCCCCTCGCCGACCGTCGTGGGGATCAGCATCGCGGGGACCGCGGTGGTCGCCGTGGTCCTGCTGTCGCCCCGCATGCGCCGGGCGATCGCCTCCCGGACCCGCCCCTACCTGCAGGGGGTGCTGCCGCGGCTGCTGGACATGCTCCAGAGCCCGTCCTCCCTGCTCCTGGGGTTCGGGGGGACGCTGCTGCTGACCGTGGGGTTCGTGCTGTGCCTGTACGCCTCGGTGGCGGCCTTCACCGACCCGGGCACGCGGGTGAGCCTGGTCGCGGTCGCCGTGGTCTTCCTGGCGGGCAACGCGATCGGCTCGGCCGCGCCCACCCCGGGCGGCCTGGGTGCGGTCGAGGCCGCGCTGATCGGAGGGCTCACGGCCGTGGCGGGCGTGCCCGCGGCCGTGGCGCTTCCCGCGGTGCTGCTGTTCCGGCTGCTGACCTTCTGGTTCCCGGTCCTGCCGGGCTGGGCGGCCTTCAGCCACCTCCAGCGCCGTGAGGCGATCTGACCGGGAGGATTGCGGCGGGGTGCGCGCCCGGCCCCGCCGGGGGCGGGCGGGGGCGCGGTGGCCGGCGCCGCTAACCTGGGAGGACAGGGCCCGTGCGAGCGGGCGGTGCGCGGCCCCCGGTCCCTCCCCGTCTGTCGGCGGGACTCCTGTCCCGGCGCGGGGCGAGGGGGTCGAACACCGCGGCCCCGGCCCCGGAGACGAGCGGTTCGGGCAGGTCAGGCGAGTGATCCCATCATGTGCCGTTTGTCACTGGCGGGCGTCGGCGGGGGTAATCCTCAATTAAGATCGGGAAAATAGGAAATTCTGGTGGCAGGTCGGGTCCGTCCCGTTCCCTCCACCGCACCGCACCCGTGAGGATCCCCTTCATGCGCCGCACCGCCATCGCCGTCCCCGCCACCGCAGTACTCCTGGCGGTGGCCGCCTGTGGCGCCCCGTCCGAGAACGCCTCCGAAGCCGCCTCCGGCGAGGACACCCTCGTGGTCGGCGCGACGGCGGTCCCCGCCGGGGACATCCTGGAGTTCGTCGACGCGGAACTGGCGGCCGGGGCCGGGCTGGACCTGGAGATCGTCGAGTTCTCCGACTACATCGCCCCCAACGCCGCCCTCGACGAGGGGCAGCTGGACGCCAACCTCTACCAGCACGCCCCCTTCCTCGACGAGTTCAACGAGGGCAACGGCACCGACCTCGTCTCCGTCCAGGAGATCTACCTGCCCCCGCTGGGCCTGTACTCCAACAAGGTCGACGCGGTCGAGGACCTGCAGGACGGCGCCGAGGTCGCGCTGCCCAACGACCCGACCAACGAGTTCCGGGCGCTCCTGCTGCTGGAGGAGGGCGGCCTGATCACCCTGGCCGAGGGCGTCGACGAGGCCACCTTCTCGCTCTCCGACATCGAGGAGAACCCGAAGGACCTGGAGTTCCGCGAGGTCGAGGCCGCGCAGCTGCCCCGCTCGCTGGACGACGTGGACGCCGCGATCGTCAACAACAACTACGCCCAGGAGGCGGGCCTGGACTTCGAGGAGGACAGCATCCTCCTGGAGCAGGTCGAGGGCAACCCGTACGTGAACGTCCTCGCCGCCCGCGCCGACAACGCCGACGACCCCCGCGTGGCCACCCTCGTGGAGCTGCTGACCTCGCAGGAGACCGCGGCGTTCATCGAGGAGGAGTACGCCGGCAGCGTCATCCCCGTCACCGCCGGCTGATCCCGGCCTCCCGCGCACCCCGTCCGGAGGCGCACCCGCACGGCCGTCCCACCGCACCGGTGGGGCGGCCGTCGGCCGCTGCCACCGGTGGAGGCCCGGGCGGCCCCCGTGGCCGCCGACGGGTCTCCCCGTAGGCATCGGCTCCGGCCGGAAGGGTCGGCCACGGGTTCGACCGCTCGGACCCGTGGCCGGATGGGGCCATCTCCCTCCGCGGCGGTCCCGCGAACGCCTACCGTGGTGGCCCCTACTTCGGAGGTCCCATGAGAGGCTGTCTCGTCTTCCTGGCTCTGGGCATCGCGGGCGGCATCGGTTACCCGCTGGTGGGAAGGGCGGCGGGCGGCGACCTGTCCGCACTGCTCCCGCTCACCGCACTGGCGGCGGCGACCGCGGGGCTGGTCCTGCTCATCCGCACGCGGCGGAAGGGGGCAGCGGATGACGGCAGCACGTCCGTCGCCGCCGCTGCCGCTGCCGTTGACGGCATCGCCGGCAGCGACGACAGCGACGACAGCGACGACGGTGCCGAGGAGGGCGGGAACGGCGGGAACGGCGATCGGGAACGCGGTGGCCGTGTCCGGAACCGCGTGGTCCGGAACCGCGTGGCCAGGGCCGGGCTCGTCCTGTTCATCGGCATGTTCCCCGTCCTGTTCCTCCTCGCGTCGTTCGAGGCGGCCTCCTGGCTCGCCCCCTACGCGATGGGCGCGGGCGGCGTCGGGTTCGCGCTCTCCCTCTTCGGTGACGGCGGCAGCACCGGCGGGGACGGCGGTGACGGCGGCGGTGAGTGACGGTGGCCGGGCCCGCACCGCGCCTGCTCGGGCCGGTGGTCCCGACGCCGCGGTCGAGGGCAGGGCAGCCGGGCCGAGCGGGAGAGAGGCGGTGGGCCGGCCGTCCAGGTCCGCCGACAGGTGCGCGCGGAACCGCCCCGCCCCGGGCCGGGGAGGAGTCGGCAGCACGGCGGGTCCGCGCTCCACGGCGGTTGAGTCTCAAGCCGCTCGAGACCCGATAGTGGCGGTATGCACGACAACGACCTGTACCCGATCGGGGACGCCGCGCGCCGATCCGGCCTGAGCGTCAGCGCCGTCCGGTTCTACTCCGACGCCGGGGTCATTCCCCCCACACGCCTGACCGGGGCCGGCTACCGGCTCTACGACGTCCACGCCATCGCCCGGCTGGAGCTCGTGCGGACCCTGCGCGAGCTGGACGCCGGCCTGGAGGACATCCGCCAGGTGCTCGACGGAGAGAGGACCCTGCACGACCTCCTCACCGCCCACCTGGGGATCGTCGAACGCCAGGAGCGCGGTCTACGCGCGAGGCGCGCCGTTCTGAGGACCCTGGTCCGGCAGGAGGGGACCGCCGCCCAGGCGGCGCTCCTGCACAAACTCGTCTCGATGACCGACGAGGAGCGCGAACGGCTCGTCGACGACTTCTGGAACGAGGTCGGCGAGGGCCTGGACGTGCCCCCGGTGTTCGTCGAGCGGTTGCGGCAGCTGCGGCCCCAGCTGCCGGAGGACCCCACCGCCGCCCAGCTCGAGGCCTGGATCGAGCTGGCCGACCTGGTCAGTGGCCGGGAGTTCCGCACAGCGGTCCACGACTACCTCCAGGTCACCTACACGACCGAGCCGGGGAAGCTCTTCGCCGCCTCACCGGTGCAGGAGTTCATGTACGAGACGGGGGTGCCGATCATGGAGGACATCCTCTCCGTCCACCGTTCCGGGGAGCCCGCGGAGTCCCCACGCGCCCGGGAGGCGGTCGTCCGCCTGGCCGATGCCGCCGCCGCGCTCGGCGGCGCCCGGTCCACCGCCGGGTACCGGGACAACTTGGCGTCGTACCTGGTCGAACTCATCAGGCTGGAAGAGGAGGAGCCGGTGGAGGACCCCTGGTTCGACAGCACGCACGGCAGGTACACGAGCCTGGTGGCGGTGATCAACGGGGGCCCGCCCGGCGGGGAGGAGGGCCCGGTGCCCTGGCCGTGGATCGTGGCGGCCCTGCGCGCGTCGGTCCCCGGGGACTGACGGGCGCGGGGCCCGCCCCCGGACGGGCCCCGCGGCACGGGGTCAGCCCGTGAGGGCGTCGGCGAAGAAGGCGAGCGAGCGGTCGACCTCTCCGAGGGAGGGGCCGCGGTTGAGGTGCCCGTGCGGCATCCCCGCCGCGAGGTAGGTCCTGTGGGGAACCCCCGACTCCTCCAGCTGCCTGGCGAGCAGTTCGCCGGAGGGCCGCAGGTCGTCGTACTCGGACAGCAGGATGCTGGTCGCCGGAAGGCCGGACAGGTCCGCGGCCCCGGGCATCGCGTCGGCCGGGAGCCCGCCCACGCGGCCCACGTAGTTGCGCACCATGGCCTCGATCGACTCGGGGGTGAACCGCAGGACCGGCGGCAGGACCTCCATCCGGGCCGCGCCGTCCGCGTCCAGCGCCGGGGTCGGGAAGTGGACGAAGGGGTAGGCCAGCAGCACCGAGCGGGGGAGGGGGAGGCCCCGGTCGCGCAGACGCAGCGCCGTGGACAGGGCGAGCGCGGAACCCGCGCTCGCCCCTCCGAGGGCGACGGCGCCGGCCTCCGCCCAGCCCGTTCCGGCGAGCCACGTCCACGCCGCGTACGCGTCGTCGACGGGGACCGGGTAGCGGACGCCGTCCACGGCGAGGCGGTAGCCGACGGAGACGACCAGGGCCTGTGCGCGGGCGGCCAGCTCCGAACCGACGGTGTGTGCCTCCGGCATGTCCAGGTCCCCGGCCATGAACCCGCCGCCGTGCAGCCACAGCAGCGCGCGGTCGCTCTGCTCCCGCGGCCGGTAGATCCGTACGGGGACCTCCCCGTGGGGGCCCGGGACGGTGCGGTCCTCGACCGAGACGTCGGGCATCCGCCACTCGGCGGGGTCGCGGTGGTACTCGGCGAAACACCGCGCCGCCTCGGGGTCCGAGCGCGCCATGGCGCGGTCGCCGAGGCCTTCGAGGTGGTGCAGCCTGCCGGCGAGGTAGGGGTCGAGGGTCATTCCGTCTCCGGGTTCTCGGGTCGGTGCGTCCCGGGTGTGTTCCGCGGACCGCGGGGAGCGGCCGGCCCGGGCACGCGGAGGACGGCGGTGTCCGTGGCGCACGCGGCAGCGGGGTGGGACGCGGTGATCCTGTCATACCTGGGGTCCGGCGCCCCGAACCGCTCCGGGCGGTACGGCCGTTGCGTGCGCGGATCCCGGTCGCCGCGCACCCCGGGACCGCCTGCCGCCGGCGGCACGGGAGGCCCCCGGCGCGCCGCCGGACACGGACGAGCCCCGCCCGGGCTCCCCAACCCGGGCGGGGCTTCTCTCCTGTGATGGTCTGGTCAGCGGTTGGGCGGGGCCGCGCTCACGTCCGCCAGCGCGGAGTCCTCGTCGACCACCCGCGCCAGGTCGCCCATGGTCACGATGCCCACGACCTCGGGCCCGTCGACGACGGGCAGGCGGCGCACGCTGGACGCGCGCATGGCGTGGACGGCGTCCCGGAGGCTGCTCTGGCGCGGAACGGTCACGACCTCGGCGCTGCAGACCTGGCCGACCGTGACCCTGTCCGGGTCCCCCTCGTCGGCCACGCAGCGCACCACGATGTCCCGGTCGGTGAGCACCCCGCGGATCCTCCCGGAGTCGGTCACCACGACATCGCCCACGTCCTCGTCCCGCATGATCCTGGCGGCCTCGCGCAGGGTCGTTTCCGGTGCGACCGTGTGAACGGTCTCGCTCATCACTTCGGCGATACTGTCCGCCATGGTCAGCTCCTCTCACGATTGCCGGCCTCGCACAGGGCCCTAGCCGACTTCCCGACGCCTAAACGTTCCCGTCCCTCCTTCCTCGCGTGTCCCGGGGCGCGGCTCCGACGCCCGGGAGGGCGCGGGCCGGGCGATACCTGGTGCGGGCCCGCAGGTGGAGGCCGTGCGGCCGGAGAGGACCGGATCGACGGCCGGGGGCGCGCCGGTCCCGTGGGCGGCGGCAGACCCCTGCCGGTCGGGGCCGACGCGTTCCGGTGAGCGGGGCGCCTCGGCGCGCTCAGGAGCGGGGGGCCGCGGCGCCCCCGGCGGCGGTGGCGGCCGCCCGTGCCCCGAAGGCGAAGCCCGCGGCCGCCAGCTCCCCGAGGGCTTCGACCGTCCGGGGGTCCTGGGCCGCGTCGGGGGTGACGGTGCGCAGCCCTCCCGGCCCCAGGGAGGCCAGCGCCCTCGTCAGGTCCGGGGACGGAGGGGACGCCGGAGTCCCGAGGGGGAACGGCGCGAACACGGCCAGGGCCGCGGCCACCGTCCACAGCTCGTGGAGCAGGCCGTAGCCCAGCACCCCCTCCAGGGCGCGGCCCGTGGGGGAGGCCGCCCACCGGTCCAGCGCCCCGCACAGGTCCGCGTGCTCGACCCCCGCCTGTCGCAGTTCCTCCCGCATCAGGGCCACGTGGCTCTCGTAGCGGTGCGCCGCGGTGTCCCAGCGGATCGCCGCGGCGCGGGCACGGCGCCAGCTCACGAACGGCACCAGCCCGGGTGCGTGAAGGACGTCCTCGGCCACGGCCTCCCCGGGGCGCGCGAGCAGGGCGGACCGCCGGGCGCCCATCGCGTGGTCGTTGCCCACCAGGCTCGTGTCGCCGTCGTGCTGGACCAGGTTGGGCACCGTGACGAACGCGCTCCGGCCCAGCCCCTCCAGGAACCGGGCGACCACCTCGTCGTCGTGTTCGGCCGGATCGTGGGAGTCGATCGCCCTGACCAGGGCGGAGGCCGTCGCCGCGGGCAGGGCCAGGCCGACGGTGGGCACGAAGGCGTCGACGCACTCGGCGAGGCCGAACCCGCCCATGGACGCCCACCGCGCCATCGACCCCGTCCCCGACCCCCATTCGCAGAACAGGGCGACGGGAAGGTCCGGGTGGGCGCACAGGACCCCGGCCAGGGCGTCCGCCATACCGGCCACCGGTGCGGCGTCGTCCTGGAGCACCAGGTGGTGGGTGGCCCCCGGCGGTGCCGCCGCCCAGGCGGCACGTGCCGTCCGCAGGGTCGCCGGCGGGCCGTCCGGTTCCGGGTCGAGGACGACCCGGGGGGAGAGCCCGGGGAGGGAGGCCGCCAGGCGGTGGGCCGCCGCGGAGCGTTTCGGGTGCGCCATGATCGCGCAGGAGAGGTGGACGCCGGACATCAGTGCCCCCGATGGGTGGAAGGAAGGGCATCCCCGGACCCGGGGACGACGGTGTGGTCGTGGGATCTCGCGGTCGTCCGCAGCCGCGCGGTACACCCGGTAGGGCGGGGACACCGGCGCGGGGAGGACGCGGTCATCGCTCCGGCTGCCGGAGCCCGGACACCGGCACGGGACCGGTGACGGCCTCCTCCCCGGCGCCCGCGGCCTCCCGGGACGGCGCCTGCTCCCCGGCCCGCGACATGCGCTCCTCCAGGGCGTCCAGGGACTGCCAGGCCCGCATGCCCAGGGAGGTCTGGAGGTCGGCCTCCGGGTAGTTGGCGCCGCACATCACCATCGCGGCGGTCGCCTGCAGCGCCAGCGCGAGCCCGGTGAGCGAGACGGCCCCCTGCGCGGAGCCGGAGGCGAGCAGGGCCAGGACGGAGCAGACCGCGAGCAGCCCCAGTGCGGTGTAGCCGAGGTACGGGACGAGGAACACCCGTCGCCTGGCCCGGGACACGCGGTCGTGCGCCCTCGTGTGCTCGTCGACGTAGCGGTCGGTGAACCAGGTGGTGAGCCCGAACACCCGAAGCTCCTTGGCGTCGCGGGCGCCCATGGCCACGCCGCGCAGGTGGTTCGCGCGGCGCAGCACCGCGCCCACCCCGGTGTCGTACACACGTGAGAGCACCCGCAGGCCGCCGCGCTGCCCCGTCCGGAAGACGAGTACCGCCACCAGGAGCGCCACCGCCATGGCCCAGGAGGCCACGGCCCCCAGGAGGGCGGTCAGGGAGGCGAGGCGCACGTAGCGGGCCACGAGCGCCAGCATTCCGGCGCAGGCGCCGCCCGGGGTGTGTGCCCGGGCCTCGAACCAGCGGTCCACCTCGTCCAGGGAGTCGAGCGCGGCCGGGTCCTCCAGCGGGCCGATGCCGGTGCTGCGCAGCGACGCCCGGATGAGGCGCTGCTGCAGGAGGCCGTCCATCCGCCGCGTCATGAGCTCGCCCAGCATGTGCTGCACGGGGGCGAGGAGGGTCTGGAGGGCGAAGAGCGCGGCAGCGGCCAGGAAGGTCCGCACGAGCGCGGACCAGGCCTGCGACCCCACCCCCGCCGCCACCGCCGCGGGCACCTGGCCGATCACGACCGAGGTGGTCACGACGAACGCGACGGGCAGCACGCCCAGGACCACGTTGACCAGGAGCAGCGCCGAGGACAGGGCCGGGCCGGTCGAGGGGATCGCCCGGATGATGCGCACACGGGCCAGGACGGCCTCGTCCCACCAGCGTTCCACGCCCGGACGCCGGTCGCGGGTCCCGGCCCGGGAGGACGTGCGGGAGGGGGGTGCGTGCTCTCGGTTCCCACTGCTCACGGGCGGCTCCAGGTCGGGGTGTGGCGCGGACGGGACCCGGGTCTGCGGCCTCGGGGCCCCGCGTCGTCGGGTCGACGGGTGTGGGGAGCTGGGGCGGACGGCGTGCTCCTGCTCGTCGGGTCTGCGGGGCGCGCGGCGGGTCTCTTCCGGCCGACGGCTCCAGATCGTAGGCCACGGATCACCGTGTGTCCGGGGTCCGTCCCCGGCGGGGGAACGCCCTCGGAGTCCGTTCCGGTGGACCGGATCCGCTTGACGTGGGAGCGCTTCCATCCCAGGGTGAACAGAAGGAAACCCTGGCCACATCCGGCCAGGGGCGGGGCGTCCGGCCAGGGGTCGGGGCCGGTGGTGGACGCCAGCGGGGACGGGCGCCGTGTTCCCCGTGGTCGCCGCGGGACGGGGGCCTCGCATGCTCCGCCCCCGGTCGGCCGCCCGCGCCGGCCGGCCTGCCCCCGCTGCCGACGGGCCGTGCCCGGACGGGTGGAGGATGGGCGGTGGCCGAAGGAGGAGCGGAGGGCGGATGGCGTTGCGGATTCTGTTGGTGAGCGGGATCAGGCCCTGGGACCCGTTCGGCGGGGCGATGCGGACGAAGGTGATCGCCGGCGCCCTCGCCGGGCTCGGCACCGTTGACCTGCTGGTGCTGCCGCTCGACGGGAAGCACGAGGAGCCGCCCGCGGACTCCGTCTTCGACCGGGTGCTCACCGTGCCGCAGGAGTTCTCCCCGTTGGACCAGGACAGGTCACCGGCGCGCCGGGTCACCGAATTCCTCAGGGGCACCCTCGCCGCGCAGATCGGCAAGACACGCGGGGCCGTCCTGGAGAAGGCTCCCGGCTGGTTGGCGGGTACCCGGTACGACCTCGTCTGGTACATGCGCGAACACGTCTGGTTGATGACCCGTGGCCTGGTCTCCGCGCCCACCGTCATCGACGTGGACGACCTGAGGGACGTGCTGCTGGCCCGCTGGCTCTCCATCGGCAAGGCTGACCGGGGCATGGAGCTCACCCCGGTCCGCAGACTGGACATGCACCGGGTCATCGCCCGCTGGCGGCGTATCCACCGCCGGGCCGCGCAGGGTGCGGACGTGCTGATCTACTCGGGACAGGGCGACCTCCGCCGTTCCGGTTTTCCGAACTCGCTGGTGGTCCCCAACACGTACACACCTCCCGCCGGGGACCGTGTGGACGGCGGGGCGCAAACGGCGGAGGAGAGGGGGCCGGGAAGGCCCACCATCCTCTTCCAGGGGGTCCTGTCCTACGCCCCCAACGCCGACGCGGCCGCATGGCTGGTGAAGGGGATCGCGCCCCTGGTCCGGGAGGAGTTCCCGGACCTGCGCGTGCTGCTCGCCGGCCAGTCCTCGCCGCGCATCGACGCACTCGGCCGGTCCCCGGGGGTCGAGGTCACGGGCACCGTTCCCAGCATGACGCCCTACCTCCGTCAGGCGGACCTGGTGGTCGCGCCCCTGCGCGTGGCCGGGGGCACGCGCATCAAGATCCTGGAGGCCTTCGCCCACCGGGTGCCGGTGGTCTCCACCACCGTGGGGGCGGAGGGGCTGGAGGTCCGGGCCGGCGAGCACTGCGGGATCGCCGACACCACGGAGGCGATCGCCGACGAGTGCGTGCGGCTGCTCTCCGACCGCGCCGCCGCCCGCGCCACGGCCGACCGCGCCCACGAACTCTACGATTCCTCCTACCGCCCGGAGAAGGCCGCCGAGCAGGTGGCCCGGGCGGTCGACACGGCCCTGTCCGGGGGGCGCCGACGGAGGGCGGCGCGGATCCCCCGGGGGCCGCAAAACGAGTGGACCGCCGCGCGGAGGAAGCCGATCATGGGGCGATGAGCGAGCAGCCGACGGTCAGCACCCTGACCCTGCGCCACAGGATCCCGGACGACTGGACGGCGGACCCCTGGGCCGAGGTGCGGCCCCTCGTCGATGGAGCCGACGTCCTGGCGGAGGTCCACCCGGAAGGCAGGGCGCGCAGCTGCCGGTTCTGGACCGGGCCGGCCGCCGGCCGGCCGCTGGCGGTCACGGAGGAACCCCGCAGGACCATGATCACCGAGCCGACCTGCACGGCCGGCTGCTGCGGCGCCCTGTACGCCACCATTCGCCGCGAGGGGGCCGGGTGGTCTGGGACTCGTGGGAGAACACGAGCGACAGCTCCGTCGTACCGGCGGACCTCCACTTCGACGCCGCCCGGTACGAGGCCGAACTCGCACGGGCCGCCGCCGACCGCAGCTGGGAGGAGCCGGTGGACACCGCCGCCCGGCTCCTCGGGCGGACCCTCGCGGAGAGCCGCTGGTTCGAGCGCTGGGGCTGCGTCCTCACGGAGGTCTCGCCGCGGCGCGAGGATCCCGGCCTGCCGGAGGAGCTCCGGGAACCCGAGGGCGTGGACGTCGGGTTCCACCGGGCCGGGGAGACGGGCGAGCGGATGGACGCCTACCGGTACACGCTGTTCGTCGACCGTGACCGCCCCGTGGCGGAGCAGGTGCGGAGGATGGCGGACCTCGTCCTGGCGGAGGATCCGCGCAGGACCGCAGAGCGGGAGCGCTGAGCCCGGCCTGGAGGGGGAGAGGGCGATCCGGTCCCGGGGGAGACCCCGCCCGCGCGCCTGCGTGTGCCGGCCCCGGGGCTCGCCCAGCATGGTCCCCATGAACGCATTGGCTCTCGTGTGCAGCCTCAAACCGTCGCCCGCCCCGTCGAGCAGCGAACTGATGGCGCGGCAGGTCCTCGACGCCCTGGCCGGCCACGGTGTCGCCGGCGACCTCGTCAGGGTCGTGGACCACGACGTCCGCCCCGGTGTGGAGACCGACATGGGCTCGGGCGACGCCTGGCCGGACATCCGGCGGCGCCTCCTGGCCGCGGACATTCTCGTGATGGCGACGCCGACGTGGGTCGGCCACATGTCCAGCGTCGCCCAGCGGGTCCTGGAGCGGCTCGACGCAGAGCTGGGCGAGACCGACGAGCAGGGGCGTCCGTCCATGTTCGGCAAGGTCGCCGTGACGGCGGTCGTCGGCAACGAGGACGGCGCTCACAAGATCACCGCGGACCTGTTCCAGGCCCTGGGGGACACGGGTTTCACCATTCCGGCCCAGGGCGGCACCTACTGGAACAACGAGGCCATGAACCCCAAGGACTACAAGGACCTGGAGCAGACCCCGGAGGCGGTCGCCTCCACGACGGCCACCCTGGCCCGCAACGCGGCCCACCTGGCACGGAGCCTGCGCGAGAACCCCTACCCCGCACCCTGACGCGGGCCGGGGGAGCGGCGCCGGCCGCTACCGGCCCGGCCCCTCCCCGCGCGCCGGGGACGGCGCGGGGGACGGCCCGGGGGCGCCGAGCGCGGCGGCGCAGGCGGCCAGGACCTCCTCCGCACCGATGGACTCCGGGTCCGGGGCGAGGCGCTCGGAGCGGGGGTCCCCGCGGCTTCCCGCCCACAGGCAGCGGTGGGAGTCCCGGTCGACCAGCGGCCCCCACAGTTCCGCTCGTCCGCGCACCCGTGCAGCCTGACCGCACCGCCACCGACCCGTCGGCGCGAGGACGAACACGGCGGGCCGAAGGCGCTGCGGCCGCGCGGCCGCGGAGCAGACCGTGTGCGGATCCGCCTTGGGACCATGTTTACCGGCGACCGCCTTCGGTAGTCGAGAGGGTGCGTTCGCCATCACACCCCAGTCTCGGAGGGAGCGGTCGCATGCGCATTCTCGGGGTCAACGCCGTGTTCCACGACCCGGCCGCCGCGCTCGTCGTGGACGGGCGGACCGTCGCCGCCGCGGAGGAGGAGAGGTTCTCCCGGCGCAAGCACGGTAAGGAGGCCGTCCCCTACTCCGCCTGGGAGCTGCCGTCGGCGTCGATGCGGTGGTGCTTGGAGCGGGCGGGCCTGCGGCCCGCCGACCTGGACGCGGTCTCCTACTCCTACGATCCGGCCCTGGCCGACCCCTCCGGGCCGGGGCAGGACGTGGCCTGGGAGCAGCTGCGGCTGTTCTACGTCGAGCGCGCGCCCCACTTCCTGGCCTCGGAGCTGCCCGGCCTGGACCCGGCGAAGGTGGTGTACGTCCCCCACCACGTGGCCCACGCCGCCTCCGCCGGGCTCGCCGCCCCGCCCGAGGCGGGGGGCGGGGACTGCGCGGTGTTCGTGGCGGACGGCCGGGGCGAGGCGGCCTCGCACCTGGCCGGCTCCTACACGGACGGGCGCCTGGAGGTCCTGGCGCGCCAGCCCCTGCCGGACTCCCTCGGGCTGGTCCACGAGGAACTCACCGAACACCTGGGGTTCCACCGCTCCAGTGACGTGTACACGGTGACGGCCCTGGCCTCCTACGGTTCACCGACCATGCTCGACCGCTTGCGAGAGAGCATCGGCTACGAGGGGGAGGGGCTGGTCCGGGCGGCGGGCGTGGACTGGAAGTCCCTCACCGAGCCCTGCCGGGAGGGCGAGACGCCCACCCGGGAGCACGCGGACCTGGCCGCGAGCGTCCAGGCCGCCATGGAGGAGGCGCTGCTCGGCGTCCTCGGCTGGCTGCACCTGCGGACGGGGAAGAGGAGCCTGACCATGGCCGGGGGCGTCGCGCTCAACTGCGTCGCCAACAGCCGTATCGCCGCCGAGGGGCCCTTCGACAGCGTGTGGGTGCAGCCCGCAGCCGGGGACGCGGGCACGGCCCTGGGCGGGGCGATGCACCTGGCCTCGCTGTCCGGGGACGCGGTCGAGCCCATGCCGGGAGCCGAACTGGGCCGCTCCTGGGACGAGGAGGAGCTGCGGGCCCTGCTCGACGAGGCCGACGTCGAGTTCGAGCGCCCCTCCGACCTCGCCGACGCCGTCGCCGCCGAACTGGACGCCGACGCCCTGGTCGCCTGGTTCCAGGGAGGGGCGGAGTACGGCCCGCGGGCCCTGGGCCACCGGTCCCTGCTCGCCAACCCGTTCAACGCCGGCAACCTCGAACGGCTCAACGACGTCAAGGGGCGCGAGTGGTTCCGGCCCGTGGCGCCCATCGTGGCCGAGCGCAGGGCGGGGGAGATCTTCTCCGGCGGTCCCCTGCCGAGCCCCTACAAGCTCTTCGTCCACGAGGTGGAGCCCGCCTGGCGCGAGCGCCTGCCGGCGGTGGTCCACGTGGACGGCACCGCCAGGGTGCAGACGGTCTCGCCCGAGGACGACCCGCTCACCGCGCGGCTGCTGGACCGCTTCGAGGAGCGCAGCGGCCTCCCCGTCCTGGTCAACACGGGCCTCAGCACGGCGGGGCGGCCCATGGTCGACTCGCCGCGCGACGCCCTGGAGTGCTTCGGGTCGGCGCCGGTGGACATCCTCGCGATCGGCCCCTTCCTGGTGCGCCGCCGCACCCGGGCGGGCCGGCGGTAGCGGCCCCGGGTCCGCGGTCGTCGTCCCCGCGGCGGGCCGCCCGGGAGCGGAAGGCGCTGCCCGCCGAGGTCGAGAGCGGGCTCAGGCCGCTCCCGGGCCCGCCGCTACGCCGGGTGAGGGGGGACCGCGCGCCGACTCCCTCCGCCGGGACGCCGCGGGAGGGGCCCTGTCCGGCGACGTCGGCCGCCTCGGACCGTGCCCTCAGCCCGACGCCCGCAGCCGGGCCCCGCCCAGGAGCTCGTCGACGTACTCGAACTCGTCGAGCAGGCGCCGGGTCTCGATGAGGAACACCCCGTAGGGCCGGGTCGGGTCGCCCAGCGGCGGGGTGCCGTCGCTGCCGCCGGCGCAGACGCCCTCCAGGGCGGACCCGTGCCGCCGGACGCCCTCGACCGCCTCGTGGAACCGCTCCGCCTGCGCATGCGTGCGCAACCCGTCCGGCTCCTCCAGCACGCTCAGTGCCGAGGCGACGGACTGCACGAGTTCGCCGCACCTCACCAGGAACTCCCAGTGGGGGTCGGCGCGATCGTCCTTCTGCCAGCGGTCCAGGGCCCGAGCCAGGGACTCGACCTGTCTGACGGCCCTTTCCAGGCTGTCGACGAGCTGCTCGTAGAACTGCGGCCGGGGCTCCGAGCGCCCCCGCCCGCCCAGGACCCGGCGCGGGTTGTAGTACACGCTCTCCCGCGCGGTCCCGACGGCCAGCCGGGACTGCCGGACGGCCGGTTCGAGCGCGTTGGCCCGCTGCCTCCACCACGCGCTCGTGGACTCGTCGATCCGCCCCTCCAGCAGGCCCCGGCTCATGTCCGCGCACAGGTGGCGCAGGGAGCCGACCAGGGTCTGCAGGGCGGACTCGGCGCTGCGGAACCGCAGGGGCGGGAACACGAGGAGGTTGACGGCCACGCCGATCGCGCTCCCCACCAGGACCAGCAGCACGATCTGGCCGAGCTGGGAGAGCCGCTCCGCAGTTCCCGAGGTGGACACGTACGTGGCGAAGGCGAAGAACGCGGCGGTGGCGACCTGGGGCCCGTACCGGCCGAGGGCGCGCCACTGCCCCACGCCCAGGGCGACGAGGGCCACGAGGACGAACGTGAGGATGTCCGGGCCCGCAGTCAGCGCGGACACGGCCTGGAGGGCGACCCCCAGGACGATGGCGCCGACGAAGCGCAGGGACTGCACGACGGACTGGTAGACGGTCACCTGCACCATCAGCACCGCGGAGAACGGGGCGAACGCCGGGCTCGGCGCCGCCATGAGGTGGTGGGCGACGAGCCACGCCAAGGTGGCGGCGAGGGCGCCCTTCGCCACCAGGGCCAGGGTGTGCCGCTCGTAGCTCCCCGAGGCCACGGACCTGGTCAGCCATACCCGGAGCCGTGCGTACCAGTCCGTCCCGGACGCGGCCGGCCCACCGGGGCTCCCCGGCCCCGCGTCCGTGCGCCACGTCCCCACGACTTTTCTCAGGAGGTCTCCTCGCACACCCTCTCCCTCGTCTCGTCCGGAACGGCCGGGAGCGGGCGGGGGAGCGCGCACCGGTCGCGCCGTCCGCCCCCCGGCGCCGACATGCCCGGGGGCGATCGTGCATGTAGCTGCCCCGGAGGGAGCCGCCGAAACGGCCGGGGTGTGTGCGACGTTTCCTGGTCGTCGGGAACGGGGTTCCCTCGGCCGCTTCGGGAGGGGCCGGAAGGGAGGACGGGGAGCGCCGGGAGGGGTTCCGGGAAGCTGACGCAACTCCCACGGACCCGGGGGACGGCGGCCCGGGGCCGCCCACGGCGCACGGTGCGCGCCTGTGGACGGCGGTCCCGGGGGCCTCAGGCGCGGGCGTGCGCGTGGTCGTGCAGGCCGTGGACGTCCCATTCCGGGAAGGGGTCCTGGAGCGATTCCCAGGGCGCGGCGAGCTCGTCGTCGGTGAGCAGGCAGGAGCGCAGGGCCCGGTCCAGGGAGTCGCGCCGCAGGGAGGTGCCGATGAACACCAGTTCCTGGCGGGGCTCCACCGGTTCGCTGTCCGCCAGGTCCTCGGGCGCGTAGCCCAGGGCGGCCCCGTCGGCCGGGTCCCACACCCCCGCGGGCTCGAACCGGGCCACCGGCCCCGCCTGGGACCACAGCCCCGTGGTCCGGGCGCGGGTCGCCAGCCAGAAGAAGCCCTTGGTCCGCAGGATCGTGCCGTGCCGGTCCCCGTCGAAGCCCGCCGAGACCAGCTCCCAGAGCCGTCCGGGGTGGAAGGGGCGGTCGGCGCGGAACACCAGGCTGGAGATCCCGTACTCCTCCGTCTCGGGGACGTGGTCGCCGTTGAGCTCGGCCACCCACCCCGGCGCGCGGGAGGCGCGTTCGAGGTCGAACCGGTCGGCCCCCACCAGTTCGCGCGGGTCGACGCGGCCGTGCGTGACGCGCAGGACCCGGGCGAGGGGGTTGAGCCTGCGCACGGCCGCCTCCACCCGCTCGGCCTCCTGCGCGGTGACCAGGTCGGTCTTGGTGACGAGGAGGAGGTCGGCGAACTCCACCTGGTCGACGAGCAGGTCGCTGACCGTGCGCTCGTCGTCCTCGTAGGCGTCGAGTCCGCGTTCGACCAGGTCGTCGCCCTTGTCGAGTTCCGTGAGGAAGTTCGCGGCGTCGACCACCGACACCATCGTGTCCAGCCGCGCCCCCTCCAGGAGGGGGCGTCCGTCCGGGCCGGGGACGGCGAAGGTCGCCGCCACCGGCATCGGTTCGGAGATGCCGCTGGACTCGATCAGCAGGTGGTCGAAGCGGCCCTGTTCCGCGAGACGGGAGACCTCCTCCAGCAGGTCGTCGCGCAGGGTGCAGCAGATGCAGCCGTTGGTCATCTCCACCAGGCGCTCGTCGGTCCGGGACAGGTGGCCCTCGCCCCGGACCAGCTCGGCGTCGATGTTGATCTCGCTCATGTCGTTGACGATCACCGCCACCCGCAGGCCGTCCAGGTTGCCGAGGAGGTGGTTGAGCAGGGTCGTCTTGCCCGCGCCGAGGAAACCGGACAGCACGGTCACCGGGAGCCCGTCGGGTGCGCTCATGGCCTCAGCCCTCCGGGAGGAGCTTGTACAGCCCGGCCTCGGAGGGGCCGTGCGGCACGGCCCGCAGGCGGTGGGGCGAGGTCTCGGCGCGCAGCGCCTCCTCGGTGATCGTCCACCAGTCGTAGCGGACGTCGTCTGAGGCGAGGACCCGCCCGTCCCCGCGGACCTCGTAGGTCATGTGCCAGTTCACCCGCTCCGGGCCGCTGGGCTCGGCGGCGGCCCAGCCGACGTAGGAGCGGTCGCCGAGGCGGACCTCGCTCATCCGCGCCCGTTCCACCCGCTCGGGCTTCAGCGGTGCGGCGAGGTTGAGCAGGATGAACGCCCCGGGGGCCAGGCGCGGGGCCAGGTCCTCCCAGAGCCGGTCGCGCTCGTGCGGGCTGAAGTGCCCGATGAGGTTGGCCATCACCATCCCGCCGATCCGGTCGGGCAGGTGGGCCGAGAGCAGGTCGTCGCCGTCCACGGTCACCCGGTCGCGCAGGTCGGCGTCCTCGGCGATCCGGGAGAGCAGCACCGTCCTCAGCGGGAGGGAGGGCTCGACGGCCAGGATCCGGGCCCCGGGCAGGGCGGCGGCCACGAGGCGGGTCCCGTGGCCCCCTCCGGCGCCGGCGTCCACCACGGGGCCGGCGTCGGAGGGGAGCTCCCCCAGAGCCTCGACGAGGGTCTCCCCGTGGTGCTCCCACCAGCCTGCGATCATGATGTCGATGTACTGCCCGGAACGGGCGTAGGGGTCGTTGTGTTCAGACACGGTGCGTCTCCTCGCCGAAGTGGTGCGCCCTGGTCGGGGTGGTGGCCGTGGCCGCTCCCGAGGGCCTGCGGCCCTTCCGGCGGGCCCGGCCGGGGCCGGGCGCCCCGCTCCGGCCGGACAGCCGGAGCGGGGACGCCCACGGGTTCTCCGCTACCAACTGGACTTGGTGATGCCCGGCAGCTCCCCGCGGTGGGCCATCTCCCGGAAGCGGATGCGGGAGAGGCCGAACTTGCGGAGGTGTCCCCGCGCGCGGCCGTCCACCGAGTCGCGGTTGCGTACCCGGGTCGCGCTGGCGTCGCGGGGCTGGCGGCGCAGTTCGGCGAGGGCCGCGGCGCGCACGTCCTCGTCGGTGCGGGGGCTCTTGATGAGCTGCTTCAGCTCGGCGCGGCGCTCCGCGTAGCGGGCGACGACGGCCTTGCGCTGCTCGTTGCGGGCGATCTTGCTCTTCTTCGCCATCTCAGACCTTCTCCCCGCGGGCGCGGATGTCCGCGACGACGCGCTCGATCCCGCGCGCGTCGATGACCTTCATGCCCTTCGTGCTCACCCGGAGCTTGACGAAGCGCTGTTCGCCGGGCAGCCAGTACCGCTTGCTCTGGATGTTGGGGTCGAACCTGCGCTTGGTCCGCCTGTGGGAGTGGGAGACGGCGTTTCCGAAGGACGGGGACTTCCCCGTGACCTGGCATACGCGGGACATGGTGACTCCTTGTCTTTCCAGGACCGTTTCCGGTCCTTCTCAGGCCTTCTGCGTCGGCGTGTTGGAGGGGTAGGGCAGCAGGGCCATCTCGCGAGCGTTCTTGACCGCCGCGGCGATCAGCCGCTGCTGGCGTGCGGTGACCCGGGTCACCCTGCGGCTGCGGATCTTCCCCTTCTCGGAGATGAACTTGCGCAGGAGGGCGGTGTCCTTGTAGTCGACGTAGTCCTGTTCGCCCAGGGGGTTCGTGAAGGTCCGCGACGTCTTGCGCTTGTCGGAACGGCGTGCTGAAGCGGGCATGCTCACCTTTCTGAGAACTCCGCGAAGGGGTCGGTGCTGAATTCCTGGCCCGTCTCCTCGTCGGTGACCAGGCAGGAGTCCAGCAGTGATTCCAGGGCCGCGGTGTCGAGGCCGACACCGACGAAGGAGAGGTGCTGGCGCCGGTCGCCCGCCTCGGGGTCCCAGTCCAGGAGCGCGGAGACGCGCCTGGCCTCGGGGGCGAGGTCCATGGCGGCCGGGGGCAGGGCGTCCATCCACGGGCCGCCGTCCTCCACCAGGAGCAGCGCCCCGAACGATTCCCAGACGAGGAGGGAGTCGGCCTGGCTGGCCAGCCAGAAGCGCCCCCGGCCGCGGACGCTCGTGGACAGCACCTGTTCCAGGGCGTCGGCGAACCGCTGGGGGTGCAGGGGGCGGGTGCGTGTCCAGGTGAAGGTGCGCACGCGCCCGTCGAGGCGGTCGCCGTACTGGGCCCAGGCCGGGTTGGACCGGGCGTGGGCGGCCCCCGGGTCGAAGAGGCCCCGTGTCGGGTCGATCGCCCGGGACCCGGGGAGCGCGACGACCGCCGCGGGGTTGAGGTGCTCCACCAGGACGTGCGCCTCGCTCCCGGCGTCGGTCCCGTACAGATCGATCACCGAGGGGTACTCGATCTGCCTGGTGAGCACCTCGCTCACGGTGCGGTTGTCGTCCTCGGCGATGTCCAGGCCGCGGTCGCCCAGGTCGTCGTCGCTGAGCAGGTCCTCGACCAGGCGGCCGGAGTCCACCGCGCCGACGACGGCGACCAGGCGCAGGGCCCCCTCGTGGGCGATCGCCTCGGCGATCAGCTTCGGTTCGACGCCGTCCCAGGCCTCCACGACGCACAGGCCGGGCGGATCCTCCGCCGCCATGCGGAGCAGGTAGGGGATCAGGTCCTCCCGCAGCGTGCACGAGGCGCAGGCGTGGACGAGGTCGACGTGCTCGCGTTCGACCCGGCCCGTGGCGTCCCGGACCACACGGTGGACGATCCCCTCCCCGATCTCCTCCAGGTCGTGGTGCACGGACACCGATCCTGGGGACGTGGCGAGCAGTTCGTCGACCGAGAGTCCACGTGCCGACCGGTGTATGCCGGTGACCAGGACCACGCGCATGTGCCCTCCTTCCCGTAGGGGCTTCCACCAAGGAAGTGAAAACGATTATCGTTTCCGAAAGTCTACAGGGTGTTCGGAAGGGGTGTGTCCACGACCCCCGTGGGCGGGGTCCGGTTCGTCGGTGCTGTACGGCCGGGTCAGGACGCCGGGGCCCTCCGCTGCCCGCGCGGGTCCGGGGGCGGCGCGGGCAGCACGAAGCCCCCGCTCCGGACCGGGGGTCCTGTGGGGAGCGGGGGCTTCTCGTGCCGGGGCGGCGGGCCGGACGGCCCTACCGGTCGGGACGGGCCGCGGGGGAGGTCACCGCCGACTCGGGTCCTCTTCGCTGGCGGGCTCGGCCGGAGAGGCGTCCGTGGGCCGCCCGTCGAGCGTCCGGTCGACGGCCGAGGCCAGCTCGGCCAGCCAGGCCAGGTGGCTCCGCAAAGCCGTGCGGCCCTCGGGGGTCAGGCGGAACCACGTCTTGGGGCGGCGCCCGACCGCTCCCTTGCGGACGTCGAGGTAGCCCGCGGTCTCGAGGGTGCGGCTGTGCTTCGACACCATCGGGTCGCTGACGCCGAGCAGGTCGCGGACGGTGGCGAAGTCGACCCAGTCGGCGCTCTGCAGGAGCGCGCACATCGCCAGCCTGGGACCGGTCTCCAGGATCGGCCGGCGCCCGGTGCCGCTTGCGCCCGGTTCGCCGTCGCCGGGGTGGTCAGGCTCGGTCACGGCTTGACCCGACCGGCCTCGATGCTCCGGCGCATGGCCGCGCGGACGAGCATGTACCCCACGAGCATGACGGTTGCGACGGGGACCAGGGCGGCGAGCGCGAGGCCCATGTGTCCGTGGTCGACCAGGGCCTGGATGCCGAGGAAGCCGGCGCCGGTGGCGGCCAGGGTGGCGACCCACAGGATCCGGGCGCCGGGGTAGGAGGTGACGCGGCGCGGGAGGTACACGCCGGTGCGCCGCCGCCGGACGATCGCGTAGACCGCAGACGCCGCGGCCAGGACGACCAGGCCCCAGTCGAGGTAGGCGCCTGCGGTGGGGAGGAGCGCCCTCCAGATCGGAAGGCCCGCGATCAGAGTGCCGGCGAACGCGAGGAACACCCAGTAGGAGCCGGGCAGTGAGGCGTGGGCGGCGATCCTGCTGCGGGCCTCGGCGACTTGGTCGAGCTCGGGAGTGCTGGCCATGTCTGTCTCCTCTTTGGTATCTGCTTTCCTTTTGGAAAGTAGATACCAAAGAGTGGGTGATGTCAACGGTGGAGAGGCCGCCGCGGGCCGTCGGCTCCGCCGGTGGGCGGGTGTTCTCCCAGGTCGGGGCGGGGCAGGACGAATCCACAGAAAAACGGGGGTCCGGCGGTCCCCCTCGGAGGGGAGCGGGGCGGACAGGACGGGGAACCCGGCCTCGGGTGCCGCGTGGATGAGACGGGCCGATGCGTCGGGAGGGCGGGCGCCCCGCAACCGCCCCGGCCGCAGGAGGTTCGCGGCCCCGGTCACCGGGACGTCGGCTCGTCCTCCCGCGTCACATGCCGACGGAGGGGTCCAGGAGCACGGCCCGGCCCTCCATCCAGTTCTGTCCCGTGAGGCGGCGGAACGCCTGGACGAGGTGGTCGCCGAAGTCGAAGGAGGGGTCCAGGAGCCACTGGGCCTGGAGGCCGTCCCAGGTCGCGAGGAACTGGCGGGCGACCCCGACCGCGTCGAGGCCGGGGTGGGCCGTGCCCGCGCGCTGGCGGTGGCGCACCACCCGGGCGAAGTGCGCCACGGCCTCCCGGTTGTGGCGGGAGAGGAACTCCTGGGCCGGGTGGTCGGGGGAGGTGGCGCGGCCCAGGAGCGCGGTGTGCAGACGCATGATGTGCGTCCGCTCCGCCGTGGTGTCCACGAACGCGCGCAGGTCGTCCAGGCCCATGGCGGGGTCGGACGTGAAGGGCCGCAGCGCGGTCTCCTCGTCGGACAGCTCCAGGGCGGCGACGAGGAGGTGCTCCTTGGTGGGGTAGTGGTACAGCGCGGTGGCCTCGCTGGTCCCGGCCCGCCGGGCGGTCCCTGCCGTGGTGACCCGCTCGTGGCCCTCCTCCAGCACGGTGTCGAGCACCGCTCGGGCGATGCTCCTGCGGCGCTCGGTCGAACGGGCGTAGGGGCCGCGCGACCCGGTGGAGGTGGTGCTCATGGTGATCACTCTAGGCTTCCCCCAAAACCGATGTCGACTCGAATTTCCTCGAAGCGATGCCCTTGTTCCGACTTCAAGCAGGCCGGTATGCTGCGAATCCCTTGCGAAAACTCATCCTCACTCAGTTTTGAGGGGCCGCCCTCGGCGTCCACCGCACGGCGGCGGCACCGCCGTCCCGCGGGCGCGGAACGCGGGATCCGGGGCCTTGCGGGGCCACCGCGACCGCGGCACGGCACCGGGTGAAGCACCGCGAGGGGACCTACGACCGACACGAAGGAGCTCGTGCCTTGAACGCACACCCCGGACCCGTCCCCGACCTGAGCGGGCTCACCCTCGCGGAGCTGGCCTCGCTGAGCGGCGGCGCCGACTTCTGGAGCACCAAGGCCGTGGGGGAGGTCCCCTCCCTCGTGCTCACCGACGGGCCGCACGGGGTGCGCCGCCAGGCCGGAGCCACCGACCACCTCGGGCTCGCCGAGAGCCTTCCCGCGACCTGCTTCCCGCCGGCCGTGGGCCTGGCCCAGAGCTGGGACCCCGACCTGGTCCGGCGGGTGGGCGCCGCACTCGGGACCGAGGCCGGAGCCCTGGGGGTCGACGTGCTCCTGGGCCCGGGGATCAACATCAAGCGCGACCCGCGCGGCGGACGCAACTTCGAGTACTACTCCGAAGACCCCTTCCTCACCGGCGTCCTCGGCGGCGCCTGGGTGACCGGGCTCCAGGGCACCGGCGTGGGCGCCTCGCTCAAGCACTTCGCCGCCAACAACGCCGAACACGACCGGATGCGCTCCAGCTCGAACATCGACCCGCGCACGCTGCGCGAGATCTACCTGCGCGCCTTCCAGAAGGTCGTGCGCACGTCCGCCCCGTGGACCGTGATGTGCTCCTACAACCGCATCAACGGCGTCTACGCCTCCGAGGACCACTGGCTGCTCACCACCGTGCTGCGCGAGGAGTGGGGCTTCGACGGCGTGGTCGTCAGCGACTGGGGCGCGGTGCGGGAGCGCTCCGCCTCGGTCCCGGCGGGGCTGGACCTGGAGATGCCCGGCGACGGCGGGGCGAGCGACGCGCGGCTGGTCGCCGCGGTGGAGGACGGCTCCTGCTCACCGGAGGACGTCCGCACGGCCGCCTCCCGCGTGGCCGCGCTGGCCGCGAAGGCGGCCCACGCCCGCGGGGAGCGGGCGTCGCGGGAGTCGGGGACCCACGAGGTCGCGGCGCAGGACGCCGAGGCACACCACACGCTCGCCCGCGAGGTGGCGGCGCGGTGCGTCGTCCTTCTCAGGAACGAGGGAGGACTCCTGCCGCTGGCGCCGGGCTCCTCGGTCGCCGTCATCGGCGGGTTCGCCCAGAACCCGCGCTACCAGGGCGGCGGCAGCTCCCACGTCAACCCCACGCGCCTGGACGTGCCCCTGGAGGAGATCCGCGCCTTGGCAGGGGAGGGCACGGTCACCTTCTCCCACGGGTACACCGAGGGGGAGGACGTCGACGCGGGCCTGCGCGAGCAGGCGGTGCGCGACGCGGAGAACGCGGACGCCGCCGTGGTCTTCCTCGGCCTCGCCGAGCACCAGGAGTCCGAGGGCTTCGACCGGGACCACATCGAACTGCCCGCCGAGCAGCTCGACCTGCTCGCCGCCGTCGTGGCTGCGCAGCCCCGCACGGTCGTCGTGCTCTCCCACGGCGGCGTGCTGCGCCTGGCCCCGGTCGCCGAACTCGCCCCGGCGATCCTCGACGGGGCACTGCTCGGCCAGGCGGGCGGCGGCGCGATCGCCGACGTGCTGTTCGGCCGGGTCAACCCGTCCGGGCGGCTGGCCGAGACGGTGCCGGTGCGGTTGCAGGACACCCCCGCGTACCTGAACTTCCCCGGGGAGAACTCCGCGGTGCTCTACGGCGAGGGCCTGTACGTGGGCTACCGCTGGTACGACGCCCGTGAGACGGAGGTGGCCTTCCCCTTCGGGCACGGGCTGTCCTACACCAGCTTCGCCTACTCCGACCTGCGGCTGGAGCAGGACGGGACCGGCGTCACGGCGAGCCTGACCGTGACCAACACCGGCGACCGGGCCGGGCGCGAGGTCGTGCAGTTCTACGTCTCCAAGCCCGACTCGGCCGTGTCGCGGGCGCCCCGCGAGCTGAAGGGCTTCGCCGGCGTGACCCTGGAGCCCGGACAGAGCGAGCGGGTCTCCGTGCTCCTGGCCCGTGAGGACCTGGCGTACTGGGAGGTGCGGGTCGACCGCTGGGTGGTCGAGGGCGGCGAGTACACGGTGTCGGCCGGTGCTTCGAGCCGCGACCTGAGGGCCGAGGCCGCGGTCACCGTCGAGGGCGACGAGCTGCGGCTTCCCGTGACGCTCGACTCGACGCTGGGCGAGGTCATGGCCGATCCGAAGGCGGCGGCCGTGCTCGGAGAGGCCCTCTCCTCCTCGCCGCTGGCCTCCGGCGACTCCTCCGCGCTGGGCATGGACATGGTGCGCATGATGGCCTCGATCCCGCTGGGCCGCCTCGCGTCCTTCGGGCCGGTGGGGCGCGAGGAGCTCGAAGCCCTCATCGCCCGCATCAACCAGGAGGCGTGAGCGCAGGGCCGCCGTCCCCGGAGCGGGAC
>NZ_JBSHDN010000069.1:0-31498 GCF_053616335.1 Nocardiopsis sp. NPDC055824 | reverse complement strand
ACCCAGGGGCGCCCCCGCGCGGGCAGGTGCGGCCGGGCGCACCGGGGGCCGACGGCGCCCGGCCCCGCACCCGGGGGGCCGGTGCGCGGTCAGGCCGCGCGGGCCCCGTCCAGGAACAGCGACACCAGGGCGGCGGCCGCCTCCTCGGGGGAACCCGGCGCCATGTCCACCGCCCTGGCCAGGTGCAGGAAGGCGTTGCACAGCAGAGCCGGGTCCCGGTCGGCGAGCTCGCCCTCGGCCACCGCCCGCGCCAGGCGCGCCGTCACCGGCTCCAGCAGCCTGCTCACGTACGCCTCGCGCAGCTCCTTCTCCGCATCCCCCTCCAGCTGGTCCAGGGAGTCGAACAGGTGCTGCTCGAAGGAGGAGGTGGCACCCGTGGGGTCGGCCACGGCGCCCACGATGACGGCCCGCAGCTGAGCGGCGAGCCCGCCCGGGGCGGCCAGCGACTCCTGCAGGCTGCGGCCGCGCCTGTCGATGAAGTCCAGGGCCACGAGCTTGTGCAGGGTCTCCTTGCCGCCGGGGAAGTGGTGGTAGAGCGTGGGCTTGCGCACGCCGACCTCGGTGGCCACGGCCTCCAGCGAGGTGCCGCGGTAGCCGCGGGCGGCGAAGTGGGCGGCGTAGACGGACATGGCCCTGGTCCGGGTGTCGCCGGTCATGGTGGGCTCCTCGCTGGTGGACGGCGGTGCGGACCGGGGCGCCGGCCCGCACCCGCGACTCTACCGACCAGTCGGTAGAGTCGCAAGCCGGGGACCTCCGCACCCCCGCGACCACCACCCCGGGAGGAAACCCCTCACCCCGCCCCCCACACGGGCGGATCCGCCCGCCGCGAGACCAGATCCACCCACCCCCGCTACCCCGACGGCGACGCACAGTACACGCGCCCAGCGGGCTTCAACCTCCCATCACGCCCCTACCAGGACGAACCCCTTCGCCCAGGACAGCCGCAACTCCTCCAGAGCCCCGCGCCGCGAACGCATCGCCTCCTCCTGCGCCCGCCACCACCCCCCGACCCGCGCCGCCGCCTCCGCACCGCCCAGATCCACCACCTGCGCCACCAGCGCCACCAGCGCCGAAGGCACCCCCAACCGGCGCAGCAGACCGATCCGCCGCGCCCGCTCCACCTGCCCCGGCGCATAGAACCAGTCCCCCACCCGGTCCGGCACCAGCAGCCCCGAACGCTCGTACAACCGCAACGCCTCGGGAGAGAGCCCCCCACGACGCGCGAACTCCCCCCGCGACAGCCCGCCCCGGACCCCTTCGGCAACCATGCGCGCCAGTGTGCCCCCTGCCCCAAGAGCACGGTCAACCCCGCACCGCCCTGTAGTAGAGTCCCCGGCCCACCCCTGCGACCGCGGAGACCCCCATGACCGCACCCACCCCCCACACCCAGGGCCTACTCCCCACCGCCGACGGACACCACCTGTACTGGCACGAGTACGGCAACCCCCGCGGCCACCCCGCCCTGGTCCTGCACGGCGGCCCCGGCAGCGGCTGCCACCCCGCCTACACCGACTTCTTCGACACCGACCGCTACCGCGTCATCATGCTCGACCAGCGCGGCAGCGGACGCTCCACCCCCAACGCCCGCCACACCACCACCGACCTGAGCACCAACACCACCCACCACCTCATCCACGACATCGAAGCCCTGCGCACCCACCACCGCCTCACCACCTGGCACGTCCTGGGTCTGTCCTGGGGCTGCACCCTGGGCCTGGCCTACGCCCAGGCCCACCCCGAACACGTCAGCGCCCTGATCCTGGCCGCGGTCACCAACACCACCGCCGCCGAGGTCCACTGGCTCACCCACGCCATGGGCCGCGTCTTCCCCGAGGAATGGGAACTCTTCCGCCACGGCGCCGGACCCGGCGCCGACCCCCACGACCTGTCCACCGCCTACGCACACCGCCTGGCCCACCCCGACCCCCAGGTACGCTTCGACGCCGCCCGCGCCTGGTGCCGCTGGGAGGACGTCCACGTCTCCACCGCCCCCGGCCACACCCCCCACCCCGCCTTCGCCGACCCCGCCTTCCGCATGACCTTCGCCCGCCTGGTCACCCACTACTGGTCCCACGCCGCCTTCCTCCCCGACGGGCAGCTCCAACGCGACGCCCACCGCCTGGCGGGCACCCCCGGGGCCATGGTCCACGGGCGCATGGACATCAGCGGACCCGCCGACATCGCCTACCGGCTCTCGCTCACCTGGACCGACGCCGACCTGGTGGTGGTCGAGGAAGCCGGACACGGAGCGGGCACCACCACCCTCAAAGCGGCGACCCGCGCCGCCACCGACCGGCTCGCCCCCTGACACCCCCGCCGCAGCGGCCGAGCGCCGGGCGGGGCGGCGCCTGAGGCGCCCCGCCCGGCAGGGCTCACCCCCGCCCCTGGCGCTCCTTCACCTCCCGCACCAACACCTCCACCTCCTCCTCGGTGTTGAAGTAGTGCACCGAGGCCCGCACCGCCTCGTCCACCCCCTCCCGCGGCTCCCACACCTGGTTCCACACCCGCGCCACACTCACGTTCACCCGGGCCCCCACCAGGTGCGCCCGCACATGCTCGGCCGGCACCCCCCGCACCGCGAACGTCACGATCCCCGACCGCACCGACCCCCGGTCCAGCACCCGCACCCCCGCCACCTGCCCCAACCGCTCCCGCGCGTACTCCGCCAGAGCCCCCACCCGCTCCCGGACCCGCTCCAACCCCAGCGCCACCGCGTAGTCCACCGCCACACCCAAACCGATCTGACCGGCCACACTGCGCTCGAAACTCTCAAAACGACGCGCATCGGCACGCACCCGGTACTCGCCCTCCCCCACCCAGTGCGCCGAGGACACATCCACCACCGCCGGCTCCACCAGGTCCGCACCCGCACGCGCGTACAGAAAACCCGTCCCCCGCGGCCCCCGCAGGAACTTGCGCCCCGTCCCCGTCAACAGATCGCACCCCAACCGCTCCACATCCAGATCCCACTGCCCCACCGACTGGCACGCATCCAACAGGAACACCGCCCCCGCAGCCCGGCACAGCGCCCCCACCTCCTGCACGGGGTTGACCAACCCGTTGTGCGTGGGCATGTGGTTCAACGCCACCAACCGCACCCCGCCCCGCCCCAGCTCCCGCTCCAACGCCCCCAGATCCACCACCCCCTCCGGGCCGTCCGGAACCACCTCCACCCGCACACCCCGCTCACGGGCCGCCTTGACCAGCCCCAACGCGTTACTGGGGTACTCGCTCGTGGTCGTCAGCACCCGGTCCCCCGCCTCCAGGCGCACCGCACCGAACCCCGCCTCCCACGCCCGCGTCGCACTCTCCACGAACGCCACCTCCTCCGGCCGCGCCCCCAGCATCCGCGCCACCGCCGTGTAGAACCCCTCCACCAGCCCCTCGGCGCGCTCGGCCGCCTCATAGCCGCCCACCCGCGCCTCCAACCGCAGGTGCCCCACCACCGCCTCCACCACCGGCACCGGCGGCAACGACGAACCCGCGTTGTTCAGATGCACCAGATCCGCGACCGCCGGGGTGTCCGCCCGCACCGCGCCCACATCGATTCCCATACACCGCCACCTTCCAGGAGGAGACCACCAACCCCCCGGAACCTACCCACCGCCCACCCCGCCCAGCGCACCGCAGCCACCCACAACACCCACACCCGATGTGGGCCACAACGCCCCCGCACACGACCCACCCACCCCCACCCATCAGCCACAATGACCACACACACCACACCCGCCACAAGAGAGCACCGCCATGCCCCTGCCCAAAGCCGAACTCCACCTCCACATCGAAGGCACCCTCGAACCCGAACTCGCCTTCACCCTCGCCCACCGCAACGGCATCACCCTGCCCCACCCCACCGTCCAGGACCTGCGCGCCGCCTACTCCTTCACCGACCTGCAGTCCTTCCTGAACCTCTACTACGAGCTCATGGACGTCCTGCGCACCGAAGCCGACTTCACCGACCTGGCCAACGCCTACCTCACCCGCGCCGCAGCCCAGGGCGTGCGCCACGCCGAGATCTTCTTCGACCCCCAGGCCCACACCAGCCGCGGCATCCCCCTGGACACCGTCGTCAACGGCCTGGCCGCCGCCCTGGACACCAGCCTGCGCGACCACGGCATCAGCACCGCCCTCATCCTGTGCTTCCTACGCGATCGCCCCGCCTCCGAAGCCCTTCACACCCTCCACCAGGCCCGCCCCCACCTGCACCGCATCAGCGCCGTGGGCCTGGACTCCGCCGAGGTCGGACACCCGCCCCAGAACTTCACCGCCGTCTTCGCCGCCGCCCGCGACCTGGGCCTGCGCTGCGTCGCCCACGCCGGAGAGGAAGGACCCCCCTCCTACATCTGGCAGGCCCTGAACCTCCTGCACGCCGAACGCATCGACCACGGCATCCGCGCCCTGGAGGACCCCGACCTGCTCGCCCACCTGGCCCGCACCCAGACCCCCCTCACCGTGTGCCCCCTGTCCAACGTGCGCCTGCGCGCCGTACCCACCCTCGCCCAACACCCCCTGCCCGCCCTCCTCGACGCCGGGCTCCTGGTCACCGTCAACTCCGACGACCCCTCCTACTTCGGCGGCTACGTCCACGACAACTACGAGGCCCTGCGCACCCACCTGGGCCTGGACGAGGCCACCCTGCGCCAACTCGCCCGCAACTCCTTCACCGCCTCCTTCCTGCCCCCGAACGCAAGAAGGCCCTCATCGCCGAAGTCGACGCCCACCCCGCCACCGGGTAGACACACCACAGGCCCCCTCCCCCAGGGGAGGGGGCCCCTCCACCGCCACCGCCTCACACCCAGGCCAGCGACTGCCCGTGCTCACCGGCATAGGCCACCACCCGCCCGTCCACCGCCACCGTGAAATCGGTCTCCACCACCGGCTCCGCGTTCTCCCACCCCGCGAACACCCGCCACCCCTCGTTCGCCACCCAGCGCCCCTCCAGGGCACCCACCACCCGCACGAACTCCTCCCGCCGCTCCTGCGACAGGTAGGCCAGCACCGCACTGTGGAACACCACCAGCGTCGCCCCCGCCGGGGCCAGGGCCGCCACCGCACCCACCCGCTCCACCAGGTCCCCCTCCACCAGCAGCGGCGGATCGGCCGCCACCACCGACGCCGCCCCGCGCAGCCGCGCACGCCGCCCCGCCTCCTCCCGCCCCGGCCACACCAGCGCCTCCAACCAGCGCACATCCTCCTCGGCGCCCGCATCCAACGGGTTCAGGTCCACCCCCGCCCGCCACACCACCCGCGGCACCCGCTCCGGAACCGGCACCCCGCCCGAGGTCGCACACTCCAACAGCACCGGGCTGCCCGCAGGGCCCACCTGCGCCCCGCCGTCGAAGGAGTACCGGTACCGGTCCGGATACAGGCACAGCCCCGCCGAGGCACCCACCTCCAACAGCGCCAACGGGCCCGGCACACCCGCCAGCACCGGCAGCAGCGCCGTACACCGGCGCACCTCGTTGGTCTGGGTGTGCCGCTCCATCACCACCCGCCGCACCTGCTCCCAGTGCCCCACCAGCCACGCCCGCCACGGCCCCCACCCCTGCACCGGCCCGCCCAGGTAGCGCACCGCCCCCAACAACAGGTTGGGCTGCCTCTTGTTGCCCCGCGGCAGGGACGCCACCAGACCCAGCACCTCCCCGTCCCGCGCCACCTCCTCACAGATCCGCGCATAGGCGGGGGAACCCCCCGCCGCACAGTGCCGGGCGAAACCGCGGTACCCGCGCGCAAGGCGCTCAAGGTCCGCTCCACCGTCCACAGCAGGGCCCACGGCCCACACCCACCTCTCACACCGGGGGAAGAAGACACCGAACCCCTACCCGCCCCCATACCGCACCGCCCCTGTGGCGCCCCTCACCCCCGCTCCCCCCACAGGAACCGCGAGTACGAGCGCGCCAGCGCCACCACCCCGGCCGGCGCGCTCTCCACCGACCCCGCGTCGAAGGGCGGGCACGGGTCGTAATCGGTGGCCAACTGCACCAGCTGCGCCGCCTGCAACCCCGCCAACCGCTCCGCCAGCGCCAACGCCATGTCGATCCCCGCCGACACCCCCGCCGCCGTCACGTACTTGCCCTCCCACACCACCCGCTCGCGCACGGGCACCGCACCCCAGCGCCCCAGCTCCTCCACCGCCGCCCAGTGCGTGGTCGCCCGCAACCCGTCCAGCACACCCGCCTCCGCCAACAGGAACGCCCCCGTGCACACCGACGCCACCCGCCCCGCACCCCCCGCGTGCCCTCACCCCCCGCCACCACCAGGGTGTCCACCCGCACCGCCCGCTCCAACGCCACCGACGGCGCCAACCCCAGACCGCTGGAGCAGACCACCGCGCCCCCGCCCAACGACGCCGTGCGCACCCGGTAGAACCCCTCGCGCACATACGAGGCCCCCGAGAACACCTCCAGCGGACCCGTCACGACCAGGCTCTGCACCCCGTCGAAGACGACCACCACCACCTCATGGACCATGCCCCCATCCTCACCGGCCCCCCGAGGCGGCCACAAGGTCGCACACCCCACCCTTCCTGCCACCACACCTTGACCTCAACCAAACTTCAGGTGCAAGCGTGGGGGCACACCCACCCACCCCGAGGAACCACCCGTGCACCTGATCACCACACCCACCGGCACCGTCGCACACCACGTCCTGACCACCCTGCTCACCCACGCCCACCCCGTCCGCGCCCTGACCCCCCACCCCCACCACCCCCGCATCCCCCACGGCACACCCACCGTCCGCGCCGACCTGCACGACCCCGCCACCTGGCCCGCCGCCCTGCACGGCGCCACCTCCGCCTTCCTCACCTGGCCCCACCCCACCCCCGACCACGCCGCCGACTTCATCACCGCCCTGGCCCACCACGCCCGCCACATCGTCTACCTCTCCTCAGCCACAGCCGACCCCCACGCCCCCGACCCCCGCGACAGCACCCACGGACACCTCGAGAACCTCATCACCCGCTCCGGCGCCCACTGGACCCTCCTGCGCCCCGGCACACCGGCCGCCACCACCCTGCGCTGGGCCCCCCGCATCCGCACCCACCGCACCGTCCACTCCACCCGCCCCCACCCGGCCCGCCCCCTCATCCACGAAGCAGACATCGCCGACGTCGCCGTCCACGCCCTCACCCACCCCGAACACCACCACGAGCGCACCCACCACCTCACCGGCCCCCACCACCACACCGAAGCCGAACAGGTCCGCATCCTCGCCCAGGTCCTGGACCTGACCCTGACCCACACCGCCCCCCACGACCCCGCCTCCGCCGAGCCCGAACCCGCCACCACCACCGTCGAAAAGGTCCTCCGCCGCCCCGCACGCTCCTACCGCCAATGGGTCGCCGACCACGCCACCGACTTCCGCTGACCCCCGCCCCACACGGCCCGCACCCACCACCGGGCGCGGGCCCACACCCCTGCCCACACCCACCACCGCCCCCGGGAACCAACCCGCCCCACCGCCCGTTCCACACACCGAACACCCACCCACGGAGACCAAGGACACGAACAGATAACGAGAACTCTCATGCGCCCAGGACAATCCCAGGCAGGTGACGACCACCCACACGAACGGACACCCGTGAGGCTCACCAACCGCGGAAAGCTGCGCCGCAGCCCCGCACACACCCCACCCACCACCCGACCCCTCCTCGAGTTCCACGACGTGTCCCTGCCCCCCGCCCACCCCCCGCTGCTGGACCACCTCGACCTCACCGTCCACCCCGGCGAACACGTCTCCCTCGTCGGCCTCACCCCCACCGCCACCACCGCCCTCACCCACCTGCTCACCCACCGCACCACCCCCACCCGCGGCCGCATCACCACCCACGCCCCCACCCACCTGCTCACCCCCACCCCCCACACCACCCTCGCCCAGACCATCACCGGCCACCCCGCCCCCGACCCCCACGACCCCCACCTCACCCACACCCTCACCACCGCCGGACTCGACCCCGCCCACCTGCACACCCCCCTCACCCGCCTCGACCCCGCACTGGCCACCCGCATCCACCAGGCCCGCACCCTCTACACCCGCCACACCGGCGCCCGCCTCTTCCTCCTGACCACCCCAGCACCACCCCCGCCCACCCCCACCCCCGACACCGCCCTGCTCTCCCTCACCGACCACCCCACCCACACCCGCACCGCCGACCGCATCCTCCTCCTGCGCAACGGACGCGTCACCGAAACCGGCACCCACCACCAACTCCTCGTCCGCGGCGGCGCCTACGCACGCCTGTACGCCCTCCACGGCGCCCACCGCACCCGCACCCCCTGACCCACGCACCCCACCACCACCCACGACCTAAGATGGGCACCGTGCCACCCATCACCAAGGAACTCACCGTCGGCCAGGTCGCCGAACGCGCCGGAGTCGCCGTCTCCGCCCTGCACTTCTACGAACGCCAAGGGCTCATCCACAGCCGCCGCACCAGCGGCAACCAGCGCCGCTACCGCCGCGACACCCTGCGCAGGGTCTCCTTCATCCGCATCTCCCAACGCGTCGGCATGCCCCTGGCCCGCATCCGCCAGGCCCTCGAAGCCCTCCCCGACAACCGCACCCCCACCCGCACCGACTGGGCCGCCGTCTCCGAACAGTGGCGCGACGAACTCGACACGCGCATCGCCCAGCTCATCCGCCTGCGCGACGACCTCACCGGCTGCATCGGCTGCGGCTGCCTGTCCCTGGACACCTGCACCCTGTCCAACCCCGACGACGAACTCGCCGCCGCGGGCCCCGGACCCCGCCGCCTCATGGTCCAGGCCCTCGCCCAGGACGCCGACGCCCTCTGAACCACCCGCGGCCCACCCCGCCGCACCCGGCCCCGCACACGAGAACGGCGGCCCCCACAGGGACCGCCGCCACCCCACACCCGCAGACCGCCTACCGCCCGGCCGCCTCATCACGCCCGCGCCGGGCCAACTCGTCCGCGCGCTCGTTGCCCTCGTCGCCGCTGTGCCCGCGCACCCAGCGCCACTCCACCTCGTAGCGCGAGGCCACCTCGTCCAGGCGCTGCCACAGGTCCACGTTCTTCACCGGCTTCTTGTCGGCCGTGCGCCACCCGCGCTTCTTCCACCCGTGCAGCCAGGTCGTGATCCCGTTGCGCACGTAGGAGGAATCGGTGTGCACCAGCACCGGCAGCGGCTTCTTCAAGCTCTCCAACGCCTGGATGGCCGCCATCAGCTCCATCCGGTTGTTGGTGGTCTGCTCCTCGCTCCCGTACAGCTCCTTCTCGTGCTCGCCGTAGCTCAGCCACACCCCCCACCCTCCCGGGCCGGGGTTGCCGCTGCACGCCCCGTCGGTGTAGACGACCACCCTGTGCGCCGGCTCCCGGCCGACCTCGTCCCCGTTGTGCATGCCGCGCAATCTACCGCCCCCCGCAGTCACAGAAGAGTCACACCCCCCACCGGAGGAGCCATAAACAGAGCCACATTCCACCACTGGCTCCCCTAAACCCATCATTTCGGACCAACAAGTCCCCCAAAGGCACCCACCGACCACACCACCACCGACCACCGCACACGACCATCCACCGCCACCCTCCGCGACGACAACGCCACCGTGAGCACCCGCCCCGGCCGTCGCGAAGGCCTCGCCCCAGAACGCCGGACCCCGTCGGCGGGGCCCTCGGGGGACCGCGGCGCCGCACAAGCGGCCGCCCTCCGACCCCACTCCCCGGGGCGCCCGCCCCGGCCCCCACCGGTCCGCACGCCTTCGGGCCCCCGGCCCCGGACGCCGCCCCCGCGACAGGCCACGGGCAGGGCACGTGGTGAGAACACGGCGCCGACCGCCCACCCCGGCGGCCACGGAAAAAGGGGTGCCCCGGCCGACGCCGGGACACCCCCTTCGCGCTCGCGCGCTCAGCCCGCGAACTCCTCCGCCAGCTGCGCCGCACGCTCCTCACGACGCGCGAACACGTCGTTGGCCATCTCGTTCATCTTCTTCAGCACCCGCTTGCGCTCGCGCGCCGAGAGCCGGTCCACGTACAGCCGGCCCATGGTGTGGTCGGTCTCGTGCTGCAGGCACCGGGCGAAGTACCCGCTCCCGCTCACCACCACCGGGTTGCCGTCCCGGTCCACGCCACGCACCGTCGCGGTCGCGGCCCGCCCCAGGTCCGCGTGCGGGCCCGGTACCGACAGGCAGCCCTCGCTGTCGACCTCCACGGCCTCCTCCGGGTCGCGCTCGTCCAGCACCGGGTTGACCACGTGCCCCACGTGGCGCACCCCGTCGTCGTCGGGGCAGTCGTAGACGAACAGCCGCAGGTCCACACCCACCTGGTTGCCCGCCAGGCCCACACCCTCGGCCGCGTACATCGTCACGAACATGTCGTCGACGAGCTGGTGCAGCTCCCGGCCGCCCCACATCTGCTCGGGCACCTCCGCGTTGCGCCGGTGCAGGACCTCCTCACCCGTCACGGTGATGCGCCGCACACGACCGCGCGAGGCCTCCGGGGCCAGTTCGGGGAAGTCCTCCACCTCCCGGCCCTGGACAACAGCGGCGACATGGGCAGGCGTGGACTGCTCCGACATGGTCCTACTCTCAAACGCACTAGGGGAGACAAACAGTGACACAACGCCACCAATACCCCGAAAAATAGCACGAAACGGCAGGTCAGCCACGCACGGAACACCCGGTCAACGGAACCAGGAATTGCCCTGGATCAGGCATCGCGCCAGGTAGTCGCGCAACGACACCACCACCAGCCGCCGCCGGTCGCTCTCATGATCCCACACCACGATCCCCGGACCGTAGTCGGTGTGCACGTAGGCGAACTGCGGCCCCATGTCGGAGTCGCCGAAGAAGATCATCTCGTCGAAAGGCGCGTACAACTCCAGATAATCGGGCTCACCCCGCATCGCCAGGTTGTCCTCCACCAGGCGCCGGGCACTCCACACCACCGCGTCCCCGTACTCGTTGGTCACCCCGTCCGTCTCCCGCAACAGGGAGGCCAACTCGAACGGCAGAGGCAGCATCAACCGCTTCTCCACCTCGGCAAGGGTCACCTCATCGGCCGGATCGTACAGATCGGCCTCGGGATACATCTCCAGGATCAGTTCACGCCACACACTCCCGATCATCACAGGTCGTGGCAAGACACGGGAAATCGTCGACGGCGAGTTGCGCCAAAAACCCGCACGGACCACGTCCGCAGCGTCACAAACCACCACCCACACCCCCAACCGGCCCCCACGGGAATAGCCGCACCCCCCGACCCGTTGACCCCACTGCGGGACGGTGCGGTAGCAAGTGTCCCCCGGGCTCACACAAAGCCTTCGCGGAACACCGCGCCCCCAGGGGCGGCCACGGAACCGCGTTGTGCGCCACGCCGTGAGGCGACCGCCGCACCGTCCCGCACTCCTTCCCACCCCCACGCACCAGATGCCGCGAACGCCCCGAACACGCCCAAAACGTCACTCTGAGTGTAGGCAAAGCCACAAACGGTAATAATGCTGCCATGGCCACCACCACACAACGCCTGCTCGCCACAGCCCTCGCCACCGCACTCACCCTGCCCGCCCCCGCACACGCCACCACAACCCCCACAACCACCCCCACCCACACCACCACCTACCCCGGACACACCACGAGCCGCTACGTCCCCCTGGGCCCCGCCACAGCCGACCACGCACGCGACGCCGGATGCACCGAAGCCCGCACCGGCACCAACGGCGTCCGCATCCTCTTCTTCGGCACCCAGGAAACCGACCACCAACTCCGCGAACCCGGCACCAGCCACGCCACCACCACACCCCGCGCAGCCACCACCAAAGCCGCCTCCTACGCCCACCACTGGGCCCAAGGCTTCACCGACTGCCGCACCGGCCAAACCACAGCCACCCTCGCCCTCGGCGTCAACAACAAGGACGACGGCAACCTCACCGGCCCCACCGCCGGCAAACAATGGGCCACCCTCGTCCACGACGCACGCCAACGCTCCACCACACCCGCCGTCACCATCACCGGCGCCCTCGACGCCGAACCCGCCTGGTCCACCCCCACCTGGGCCCGCGGCTGGATCGACGCCTACACGAAAAACACCACCACACCCCTGCACACCGCCAACTCAGCCGACGGCTGCCCCACCACCGGCACCGCCCACTGCAACAACAACTGGACCCTCGCCGACGTCCACCACCTCGCCGGAGGCGGCCGACCCACCGTCCACGCCCTCCCCCAGATCTACCGCACCGACGGCATCCAAGCCCGCCAATGGGCCAACATCAGCCGCTGGGGCCACACCCACGCCGACGACCCCCTCCGCTTCGCCGGAGCCATGTCCCAACACACCGCCTGCCAACAACGCACTTGCAACAACACCGACAACACCCCCCGCCAGGCCTGGACCCAACTCACCGACGCCCTCAACGCCCACGCCAGCACCCGCATCCCCGCACTCGACACCGCCACCGACATCCGCTGGCCCTGACCCACAACACCACCCCACCCGCCCCCACCAGGGCGGGCCACACCCATGCCCACCCCCAAAAAAGGGGAGCCACCACCACCGCAACCACCACCCACCACAAGCCAGAATGGACACCACACACCACACCAGCAGGAACGGAAGAACACCCATGGCCACCGCACCCCACCACCGCGCAGGCCGCCTCACCACCCTGGCCTACCTCTTCCTCCTGCTCTCCCAGAACATCGCCGCCCTCCTCCTGCTCCCCCTCGTCCTCGCCTCCGCCATCCTCACCCTCTTCTGGATCGGCCTCCCCTTCGTCATCCTCACCGGCACCCTCCTACGCACCCTCGCCGACAGCCAACGCCGCACCCTCGGCCACCTCCTCCCCAAAGGCCCCATCCCCTCCGCCTACCGCCCCATCCCCCCAGGAGGCCTCACCCGCCGCGGAACCACGATCATCACCGACCCCGGCACCTGGAAAGACCTCCTTTGGCTCATCGCCGGAACAGCCAACATCACCCTCATCGCCATCCCCGGCGCCCTCATAGGCCACGCCCTCTACCAACTCCTCTTCGCCCTCGGCCTCGCCGGCAACGCCCTCTACAACACCTACGCCCCCACCACACTCACCGACCAACTCATCCTCCTCGCCCCCTCCGCCCTCCTCCTCACCCTCGGCCTAGTCCTCCTCCCACCCGCCCTCGACATCTACATCCGCTTCAACCGCCTCCTCCTCGCCCCCTCCGAAAAAGCCCGACTCACCGCCCGCGTCGCCCACCTCGCCACCAGCCGCGCCAACACCATCGACACCCAGGCCTCCGAAATCCGACGCATCGAACGCGACCTCCACGACGGAGCCCAAGCCCGACTCGTCGCCCTCGGCATGCACCTCGGCATGGCCGAACAAATCGTCGAACAAGACCCCCACACCGCCCGCACCATGCTCACCGAAGCCCGCGAAACCACCCGCCACGCCCTCACCGAACTCCGCGACCTCGTCCGCGGCATCCACCCACCCGTCCTCGTCGAACGAGGACTCCACGGAGCCGTCCACGCCCTCGCCCTCACCCACCACCTCCCCATCACCGTCACCATCGACCTCGACGGCCGCCCCGCCGACCCCGTCGAATCCGCCGCCTACTTCGCCATCGCCGAACTCCTCACCAACACCGCCAAACACGCACACGCCACCCAGGCCTGGATCCACATCAACCACGGCCGCAACCGCCTCGTCATCACCGTCACCGACAACGGAACCGGCGGCGCCGACCCCGCCCCCGGCAGCGGCCTCGCCGGCATCAGACGACGCCTCGACGCCTTCGATGGCACGATGAACATCACCAGCCCACCGGGCGGCCCCACCATCGTGACCCTGGAGATCCCGTGCGCGTTGTCATCGCCGAAGACCTTGCCCTCCTCCGCGACGGACTGATCAGACTCCTCGAAGCACACGACTTCACCGTCGTCGCCGCAGTCGACAACGGACCCGACCTCCACACAGCCCTCACCGAACACAAACCCGACGTCGCCGTCGTCGACGTCCGACTCCCCCCCACCTTCACCGACGAAGGCCTCCAAGCAGCCATCGGAGCCCGCGCCCAGATCCCCGGACTCCCCATCCTCGTCCTCTCCCAACACGTCGAACAGCTCTACGCCCGCGAACTCCTCTCCGACGCCGAAGGCGGAGTCGGCTACCTCCTCAAGGACCGCGTCTTCGACATCGGCCAGTTCATCGAAGCCGTCCGCCGCGTCGCCGCCGGCGGCACCGCCATGGACCCCGCCGTCATCTCCCAACTCCTCGCCCGCCAGGACCAGAGCGGCCCCCTCGCCCAACTCACCCCCCGCGAACGCGAAGTCCTCGCCGAAATGGCCGAAGGACGCTCCAACTCCGCCATCGCCGGACGCCTCTACATCACCGAAAAAGCCGTCAGCAAACACATCAACAACATCTTCACCAAACTCGACCTCCCCCCCTCCTCCGACGACAGCCGCCGCGTCCTCGCCGTCCTCGCCTACCTCAACGGCCAATAGACACAAAAAACCGCGGCCCCCGGCAACAACACCGAGGGCCGCGGCCACCACCACACCACTACCGATCCCGACGCGCCCGATACAACCCGTCGATCTCCTCCGAAAACGCCCGCAACACTGCCTCACGCCGCAACTCACCCGAAGGCTGCACCAACCCCGACTGCACCGTGAACTCCTCAGCCAACACATGGAACGACCGCACCGCCAAATGCCGCGGCACGCTCCGATTGGCCTCATACACCAACCCCTGCACCTCACGCAGCAGATCACGATCCCCCGCGATCTCCTCAGGCGCCATCGCCAACGGCCGACCGTTCACCAAACGCCAGTACTCCAACTGATCACGCACCAACGTCACCAGAGCACTCGCGAACGGACGCCCCTCCACGATCACCAGCACCTGACTGATCAACGGATGAGCACGCAACCGCGCCTCGAACTCCGCCACCAGCTCCGCGTCCCCCCGCTCCACCGGCTCCTCCACCGCCGGCAACGCAGCAACCGCAGCAACCGGAGAAACCGCAGCAACCGGAGAAACCGCCGGCTCCACAACCCGCCCCACCAAAACCGGCTCCGACTCCGACGACACCTCCAACTCCGCCACGGCCCCGGACACGAACCGCCCGGGCACCTCCACCGAAGCCGCCTGCGGACGCAACCGCCCCACCACACTCACAAAACCGTCCCCGTCCACCTCCACCGCGAACCCCGTCGCCAACCACCCCTCACGGAACGCACTCCGCGTCGCCTCCTCATCCCCCCAATAACCCGAGAACACGCCCCCGCCACGCACATGGGCCTCACCCTCCCGCGAGACCCACACCTCCCGACCGCCAACCGCACGCCCGACCGTCCCCGGCACCCGCTCCCCCACACCGGCCGCCGCGAACGCCCCCGCCGTCTCCGCCGTACCGAACACCTGGAACACCGGAATCCCCACACCGCCGAAGAACGAGTCCAACCGGTCCGACAACCCCCCGCCCCAGCACACCGCCAAGTGCACCCGGTTCCCCAACGCCTCACGCAACCTCGCGAACTGCCAGTCGTACATCGACCTCGACAACCGCTGCCAGGCACCCTTCCTCGGCGACCGGTCGAACTGCACCGCCGAATCCACCGCAGAATTGAACGTCCCCAACGAGTCCCACCCCGTCGAACGCGCACTCCCGCGCTCGGACTCGAACACCGACTCCAACAACCCCGCACCACACACCAACACCGTCGGCCGGAACACCTCCGCCCCACGCAAGAACCCACCCGGCCCCGCCAAACCCACACGCACACGCCCCACCATGCACGCCAACAACGAAGCCAACCCCTGAACCTGCGACAACGGCAGATCCAACAACGCACTCGCCCGCCCCGCCGGCAACTCCGACAACCGCGGCCACACCCGATCCACCACACCCGCCGCAGACGCCAACAACGCCCCGTGCGACAACACCACACCACGCATCGAACGCGACACCGTACTCACCGGATACAGCACCACCGCCGCATCCTCCGGCATCGTCTCGTCCCGCCTGAACCGCACCGACGACGCATCCATGTACTGGCCCAACGAGACGATCCCCTCCAGGCCCGCCTCCATCCGCCACACACGACCCAGATCCGGCAACTCACGCTGCAACCCCGTCGCAGCACGCAACAACCGATCCCCCTGGATCACCGCCGCCGCCGGACGCGTCTGCCGCACCACATGCGCCACCCGCTCCACCGAAGCCGACTCCGGCAACGGAACCAGCACACCCCGCACCGACCACACCGCGAACGCCACACGCACCCAGTCCTGATGCGCCGAAGCCGCCACCAGGACACGGTCCCCCGCCCCCACCCCGGCAGCCACCAACCCCTTGGCCACCGCCGTCACCTCGGTCGCGAACTCACCCGCCGTGACCCGCTCCCAGCCACCCTCACCCCGGGGCACCGAGAACACCTCCGCATGGGCGTCGGAGTTCGCCACCTCATAGACCAGGTCACTCAGACCCGAAAGGCCCACAGCCCACGCACCAGGGGTGTCACTCGGCTCGCCCATACCAATTCATCCTCTGCCACATCGGAAGACGGGCCCACACGAGACCAGACCCGCCTCAATCGGTGAATTGTGACCTACTGTGCCCACAATCCACACCCCACGGCAACCTGGCACCACGACCCGAACCCCAACACCCCCGGGATCACCGAACCTTCGCACGCACCGTCCACACATACGCCGCCAACGACAACGACGCAGCACACACCATCACCACCGCCATGCTCAACAACGACGCCTGCCCCGAAGGCGTCATCCCCGCCAACGCCGCCACACCACCACCCAGCGCGAACTGCAACGACCCCATCAACGCCGAAGCCGTACCCGCCACCGAGACCGGCTGCCCGTCAAGAGCCGTCACCGTCGCATTCGGCATGATGAAACCGACGCTGAACATCATCAACGCCAACAACCCCACAGCCGTCCACAACGACGCCACACCCACCGACGCCAACACCGCGAGCACACCCACCGAAGCCAGAGCCATCCCCAGCCCCAACCCCAGACGCCGCAACGTATCCACACGACCCACCAGGAAACCGTTCGCCTGCGTACCCGCCATCATCCCCAACGAGTTCACCGCGAACAGCCACGCATACGTCTGCGGCGACGCACCGAACTCCTGCTGCGACACGAACGAGAACGCCGACACATACGTGAACAACATCCCGAAACTCAGACCCAGCGTCAGCACCGGACCCACGAAACGCGGCTGACGCACCAACCCCGCCACCGTCGACAACAACTGACGCGGCCCCTGACGACGACGCGCCTCCACCGGAAGACTCTCCGGCAACCACACCAGCACCAACACGAAACTGACCGCCGACATCACCGCCAGCACCCAAAAACTCACCTGCCACGGACCCACCAGCAACAACTGCGCACCCGCCAAAGGCGCCAACAGCGGAGCCAGCATCATCACCAGCGCCAGACGCGAGAAGAACCGCACCGCGTCATCACCGGCGAACAGGTCACGCACCACCGCACGCGAAATCACCGCACCCGCAGCACCCGCCACACCCTGCACGAACCGCAACACGATGAACGACGTCACATCCGGCACGAACACACACAGCACCGACGTGACCGTGAACACGGCCACACCCACCAACAAAGGACCCCGACGCCCCCACGCGTCACTCATCGGCCCCAGGATCAACTGCCCCACGGCCAGACCCAGCATCATCGAGGTCAGCGTCAGCTGGATCTGCGCCTCACCCGTCCCCAGAGCCCGCGTGATCTCCGGAAAAGCCGGCAGGTACATGTCGGTCGCCAACGGCCCCGTGGCCGTCAGAACACCCAGCACCATCACCAACAGCGCGATCGACCTACGCGACCGCGTCCAAGGCACGGTCCGGGACACAGCAGGACTCTCGGACGACGACAGGTTCTCGGACCTCTCACCCGCCCCCTGCGCAGGGGGCGAGGCGGGGGAGTTCGGGGACTGCACAGGCGCTCCAGCTCAAGAAAGAGGAAAAGGGGGCCGCGTGGGAGCGAACCCACAGGCATGGACCACTCCATACCAACACCCCAAAGGGACGAATCGCTCCCCCGCCGACCGACCAATCGCCTGTGATGTCCGTTACCAACCCGTGCGTCACCGCACCAGGCGATCCAACAACCTCTCCAACTCCGCCTCCGGATCCTCCGCCAACCCCCCGTGAATCGGCCCCGGCTGCACCACCGTGCTCCGCGGAGCGGTCAACCACCGGAACCTCTGCCCCGGCCGCTCACGCCCCGCAGCACCCGCCCCGGCCCCACCCCGGCACATCGCCTCCACCGCCTCCAGCGCACGCCGCACACCGGCCACATCCACCCCCGGCGACACCGCACGCAGACGCCCCTCGTCCAACGACCACCGGGCCGCCAGGAACCCCCGCTCCTGGCTGTACACGATCACACCGGCGTTCACGCACTCACCGCGCTCCAGACAGGGAACCACCCGCAACAACGCGTACTCGAACACCACCCGGTCACGCTCCACGCCCACACGCCCCGTCGTCACCGCATCGCTGTAACGCCTCACGTCGCTCACCCCGCCACCCCCGGCAGCCACGAACGGTCGGCCACACGCGCCGACAGGTGCTTCACGTACGCCTCCCGCACCTCCTCCGGGGCGCCGAACCCCGGCTCGTCCACCAACCACTCGTCAGGCACCAGCCCCACCACACCCCTCAGCAGATCCTCGTCCACCAGGGGGGCGAACTCCTCGTCCGCCGCGGCCACGTCGGGCGAGAACCCCGACAGGACGTGGTCGGCGGCATCGTAGGCACGACCCACGAAGCGGTCGGCGCCCGACCAGTTGTGATGGAAGATCAGCGTCGCACCGTGGTCGATCAGATAGGGACTCCCGTGCCACAGCAGCATGTTCGGGTTGCGCCACGAACGGTCCACGTTGCCCGTGAGCGCGTCGAACCACAGGACCCGCCCGGCGAACCCCGGGTCCACCTCGAACGTCAGGGGATCGAACCCGAGCGACCCCGGCAGGAAGTCCATCCCCAGGTTGAGCCCGCCACTGGCCTTGAGCAGCGCCTGCACCTCCTGGTCGGGCTCACCGCGGGCGATCACCGCGTCGAAGTCCACCAGGGCCAGCTCGGGAACCGGAAGCCCCAGGGCCCGGCCCAGCTCCCCGGCGACGACCTCCGCGACCAGGGTCTTGCGCCCCTGGCCGGCGCCGATGAACTTGACCACGTACATCCCCAGGTCGTCGGCCTCGACCAACCCCGGGAGCGAACCACCTTCGCGCAGCGCGAGCACGTATCGCGTCGCTATCACCTTTTTCAGCACGCGGACCAGCATAGGCACCGGCCCGCCGACGCCCAGACACCGCGGCGCTCAGATCTCCGGTAGGAGGAGCGCGCCTCCGCCCCTCCCCCGCCTACCGGGTCCCTCCCCGGCGGGCCCACTGAACGACGCTGAACACGTTCCAGGCCCCTACCCCTCCGACCACGACACGCCCGGCTTCTCCGGCATCGGAAATTTTAGAAGGGGGCGGCGTAGCCGCACGAATCAGGTTGTCTGTTCTGTTTTTACAGAAACAGCGGCCCACCTTTACGACGTAGATTTTTGTGATGGGAAAAGAAGGGGCGCGGACCTGTGCCGCGCCCCCGGCAATCTCTCCCGACCCCCGGTCAGAGGTTATCCTCGGGCTGCTCGCCCCACTCCCCGTCGCCCTCCCCCGGCGTCGGTATCGGCTGGGAGGGTCCGCTCCCCCCGTCCTCACCGGGGGTCGGCTGGGCCTCCTCCCCCTCGCCGCCCTCCTCCTGTTCCGCCTCCGAGGGCTGCGCCGGCCCCGGCATCTCGGGCGGCGGGAACTGGAGCATCCACCAGTACAGGAGCGACACCAGCAGCAGGAGCAGCAGCAGGACCAGGCCCAGGCCGCCGATCAGCCACCAGTTGCCCCTCCCCGACTCCACCGCACTGCCCCCGCGCGAGGCCCACGGCGCCCACCGCACCGCGGCCCCTCCCCGCGAACCCGCCCAGTGCGGCATGACCACCGGCCCGTGCTCGGACACGCGCCCCGACCTGGCAGCCGACTCCAGGAAGTCCTCCGCGCCCCGGCCGGAGCCGTCGTAGGGCACCGCCACCCACAGGGGCGAGCGCCCGTGGGTGCGCGCCGCCACCACGTCCTCGCTCCCCTTGACCGCCTCCACGAAGCGGGAGCGCGCCGAGCCGTCGCCGCCCGCGCCCGAGTCGAGCACGGCCACGCTGACCCGGTCCCCCGCACCGTCCCGTCCCAGGTACACCACTCCCAGGGAGGAGTCGCGCAACCTTCCCAGGAGGCGGTAGCCGCCCAGCTGGCGCGGATCGCCCTCGTTCAGTCCCATCGTGGGAACCGCCATGTCACGCCCCCTTTCCCGTCCCCACCCGGTCCGCTCCGCCGCGTCGTGTACCGGACCGGCGGCCGCGAAGCAGGTAGTGTCGCCACAGGTGAGTGATCCACAACCTATCCGGTGCCCCTCCCGGGGGCTCCCAGCCAGGAAGGCGGGACATGGCAGAAACCTCACCCGGAAACGGCTCAGCGCCCCGGTCGGGCTCCGAGAGCGCGCCGGGCGAGCCGACCAGGCTGCTGCGCGCGGCGCTGCACGAGGTGTCCACGGTCATCGTCGGCCAGGAACGCATGGTGGAGCGCTCCCTCATCGCCCTGGTCGCCAAGGGCCACTGCCTGATCGAGGGTGTTCCCGGCATCGCCAAGACCCTGGCCGTGTCCACCCTGGCCAAGGTCACCGGCGGCTCGTTCACCAGGCTCCAGTTCACTCCGGACCTGGTGCCCTCCGACATCGTCGGAACGCGCATCTACCATCCCTCCACCGAGAAGTTCGACGTGGAGCTGGGGCCGGTGTTCGCCAACTTCGTGCTCGCCGACGAGATCAACCGCGCCCCCGCCAAGGTCCAGTCGGCCCTGCTGGAGGTCATGGCCGAGCGGCAGGTGTCCCTCGGGGGGACGACCTACCCACTCCCCTCCCCCTTCATCGTCATCGCCACACAGAACCCGGTCGAGTCCGAGGGCGTGTACCCGCTGCCCGAGGCCCAGCGGGACCGGTTCCTGATGAAGGTCGACGTCGGGCACCCCCGCGCGCACGAGGAGATGGAGATCCTGCGGCGCATGTCCAGCAGCCCTCCCACGGCACACCAGGTCCTGGACCCGGTCACGCTGGGCGAGCTGCAGTCCGACGCCGAGCGCGTGCACGTCCACCAGCTCATCGCCGACTACGTCGTGCGGCTGGTCATGGCCACCCGGGAGCCGGAGGCCTACCAGATGCCGGACCTGCGCCAGGTGCTGGAGGTGGGCGCCAGCCCGCGCGCCACCCTGGGCCTGGTGGCCTCGGCGCGGGCCCTGGCCCTGCTGCGCGGGCGCGACTACGTGCTCCCCGACGACGTTCGCGTGCTCGCCCACGACGTCATCGCGCACCGGCTGGTGCTCACCTTCGACGCCCTTGCCGACGGGATCACCCCGGCCCAGGTCGTCGACCGCATCCTGTCGACCGTCCTGGCGCCCCGTGTGATCTGGGACGAGCCTCCCAGCGGAGAGACCGCTTCCCTCGCCTCCCCGAGGTGACCCCGTGACCACTCCGGCGATCGGCACCGATCCCCGACTCCGCGCGGCACTGCGCCGCCTCGACCTGAACATCGTCCACCGGCTGGAGGGGCTGCTGCACGGCGAGCACCTCGGCCTGCGGCTCGGCCCGGGCTCGGAGGCCGCCGAGGCGCGCCTCTACCAGCCGGGCGAGGACGACGTGCGGCGCATGGACTGGGCCGTCACCGCGCGCACCGACACCCCGCACGTCCGCGACCTGGTCGCGGACCGGGAGCTGGAGAGCTGGACCCTGCTGGACCTGTCGCCGAGCATGGACTTCGGCACCGGTCTGCGCTCCAAGCGCGACGTCGCCGTCGGCGCGATGGTGGCGGCGAACCTGCTGACCCAGAAGGTCGGCGACCGGTTCGGCGCCCACTTCCTGCACCACGGCAGGATCCGGCGCTGGCCGGCCCGCTCGGGCAAGGAGGCGCTGCTGGCCCTCCTGGCCACGGTGGCCGCGGCCCCGACGGGCGACGAGCGCGCCCCCTCCGCCGACCGGGCGACCCTGGCCGACGCGCTCACGGACCTGGTCCGCACCCGTCGGCGCCGGGGCCTGCGCGTGGTGGTGTCGGACTTCCTGGACACCCCCGCGTTCGGCGGTGAGATCGACTGGGAGCGGCCCCTGCGCCAGCTGGCCTCGCGGCACCAGGTGCTCGTGGTGGAGGTGGTCGACCCGCGCGAACTCGACCTCCCGGAGGTCGGGGACGTGACCATGCGCGACCCCCGGTCGGGCCGGGTGCGCGACGTGCGGCTGACGAAGGCGGTGCGCGAGCGCTACCGGCGGGCCGCGGCCGACCAGAGGACGGCGGTGCGCGACGCCCTGCGCCGGTGCGGGGTGCACCACCTCCTGCTACGAACCGACCGGGACTGGGTACTGGATACGGCACGGTTCGTCATCCACCAACGGCGCACCGCGCACCACCTGGCCCGCCACACCCCGGGGTCTCCCCGGTGAGAGCGGAGCACGATGGAACCGAACGAGGGCGCGGGGCCGGACCCGCGGGACAGTGCCGACGCACGGGGGACTGAGCGATGACCTTCCTGGAGCCCCAGCGGCTGTGGTGGCTGCTCCTGATCGTCCTGGTGGTCGGGGCGTACGTGTTCGCGCAGAACCAGCGGCGCGAGTACACGCTGCGCTTCACGAACCTGGCGCTGCTGGACCAGGTGGCGCCGCACCGCCCCGACATCCGCAGGCACGTCCCGGCGGTGCTGTTCGTGTCCTCCCTGGCGGTCCTGATCGCCTCGATGGCCCTGCCGGCGATGCCGGTGGAGCAGCCGCGCGAGCGGGCGACCATCATGGTGGCCGTGGACGTGTCGCTGTCGATGGCGGCGACCGACATCGAGCCCGACCGGTTGCAGGCGGCCAAGGAGTCGGCGCAGGGGTTCGTGGAGACGCTCCCGGACCGGTTCAACGTGGGGCTGGTGGCGTTCTCCTCGACGGCGACGGTGGTGTCCTCGCCCACGCAGGACCACCAGGCGGTGATCGGGTCGATCGAGAACCTGCAGCTGGGGCCGGGCACGGCCATCGGCGAGGGGGTGTTCGCCTCCCTGGAGGCGATCAGCAGCTTCGACGAGGACTCCGAGGAGGACCCGCCCCCGTCGGCGATCGTGCTGCTGTCGGACGGGGAGAACACCAGCGGGCGCGACATCGTGCAGGCCTCCGCGACGGCGGCCGAGCAGGAGGTGCCGGTCTCCACGATCGCGTTCGGCACGGGGGCGGCGATGATCGAGATCGACGGGTACCAGGTGCCGGCCGACATCGACAAGGACGCGCTGCGCGGGCTGGCGCAGGAGACCGAGGGCCACTTCTACGAGGCGGAGAGCGAGACGGAGCTCAACGAGGTCTACGAGGACATCGGCTCGTCCCTGGGCACCGAGCTCGTCCACGAGGAGATCGTCACACGGTTCGTGCTGGTCGCGATCATCCTGGGGCTGGCCACCGCTCTCACGTCCCTGCTGTGGTTCCAGCGGCTTCCGTGACGTCGGCGGAGTGCGGAAACCGGTCGTAAACCAGGGCTTCGGTGACGTTGGTCACAACCCTTTAGGTGGGGTTTACACCATTTATGTTATGTCCAGGGGTTAGCGTTGGCATGTTTTGTCAGGCCACCCTGTTGAGGAACGATGCCGAACCTACCCGCACCGCCGACCGCCATCTGCTTCGATCTGGACGACACCCTCATCGACGACACCGGGGCCTCGTCCCAGGGGCTGCGCGCGGTCATGGAGCGGCTCGGACACCCCGACTTCGGCGCGGCCCGCGCCCTGTGGGACGTGCAGACCGAGATCTCCTTCGCCGCCTACCTGCGGGGAAACCTCAGCCTGGAGCAGCAGCGCCGCGAGCGCGTCCGCGCCCTGGCCGTCCAGGCCGGGCACGCCGACATCGCCGACCAGCACTGCGACGACCTCTACCGGCTCTACCTGGAGGCGCACCGCTCCGCCTGGAGGGTCTTCCCCGACACCGTCGCCGCCCTCAACGCCCTGGGATCGGCCGGCTACCGCCTCGCCGTGCTCACGAACGGGGCCGAGTCGCTCCAGCACGCCAAGCTCCAGGCCCTGGAACTGACCCCCTACTTCCACGCCGTCGTGTGCGCCGACACCGCGGGGGCGGGCAAGCCCGACCCGCGCATCTTCCACATGACCGCCCAGCGCCTGGGCGTGGACCCCGCCGCCTGCTGGCACGTGGGCGACCAGATCCAGTCCGACGGCGTCGGCGCGGTCGCCTCGCGGATGCGCCCGGTGCTGATCGACCGGCACGGCCGGCCGCGCGTCGAGGGCGTGACCACCATCGGCGGCCTCGACGAGCTGCTGCGCATGGTGGGCCTGGGCGCGCCCGGCCTGGCGCCGGCCGCGGGGTCCCTGTGACAGCAGTCCCCCCGGAGGCGCCCGCCCGGCGCGTCACCGCGCACCTGCTCACCGGGGGCCCCTCCGTCCTCGGCGCGCGCGTGCTGTTCGGGCAGGACCCGGCCGACGTGGTGCGCGAGCTGGGCGGGCTCTCCCCCCACACGCCCCTGGTCGCGGTGGACGTGCTGACCGAACTGGTGCAGGCCCCCGACGGCACCCCCCTGCACGTGGAGCGGGTCGTCTTCGCCGAGGCCGGGACCGCCCCGGCGGACGCCCCGCAGGGCGTGCTGGCGCCCTCGGCCGCCGAGCTGCTGCCCGAGGAGGAGCTCCCCGAGGACACCCGTCCCCGCCTGCGCCGGTTCGCCTCCTACGGGATCGTCACCGACCCCGCCGGGCGCATCCTGCTCAGCCGGATCGCCGAGGGGTTCCCCGGCGGCGGCACCTGGCACCTGCCGGGCGGGGGCGTGGACGCGGGCGAGGACGTGCGCACCGCGCTGCGGCGCGAGGTGGCCGAGGAGACCGGGCAGGACGGCGAGGTCGGGGAACTGGTCACCGCCGCCAGCCACCACCGGGTCCCGCCGACCGGTTACGAGATCTACGCCGTGTGGGCCTTCTTCCGCGTGTACGTCGCGAACCCCGGGCCGGCCCGGGTGATGGAGGAGAACGGCTCCACCTCGGACTGCGGCTGGTTCGAGCCCGGGGAGGTGGCCGGGCTGCACCTGTCCACGACCGCCCGCAGGGGCCTGGCCCACGTGGTCGCGGGCGACGGCCGGTCGGCCCCGCCCCGCTGAGGCGGCGCGTGCCGCCGGGGAGGCCCGCCAGGGCCGGCTAGCGCAGCGCGAGCCGCTCGCGCAGCCACCACAGGCCCGCTCCGGCGGCCAGGACCGCCATCCCGGTGATGACCGCCGGCAGCGGCAGGCTGCACGCCAGGACCACGCACCCCACCAGCCCGGTCAGGGGGACCAGCAGCGGCGGGCGGGTCTCGTCGGGGCCCAGCCTCAGCGCCGACGCGTTGGTGATGGCGTAGTACACCAGGACGCCGAACGCCGAGAAGGCGATCGCGCCGCGCAGGTCGGCCACCAGGACCAGGACGACGACCGCGGCCGCGACGGCGATCTCCGCGCGGTGCGGCACGCCGTGGCGCTCGTGGACCGCGGCCAGGGCGCGGGGCAGGTGCCCGTCGGAGGCCATCGCCGCGGTCGTGCGCGAGACCCCCAGGACGAGGGTGAGCAGCGCGCCCAGGCTGGCCACGGCGGCGCCCGCGGCCACCACCGGGACCATCCACGGGAACCCGGCCACCTGGACGGCGTCGGCCATCGGCGCGGCGCTGGTCGTGAGGCGCTCGCGCCCCAGCACGATCAGCAGGCCGGTGCCCACGACCAGGTACAGCGCCAGCACGCCGCCCAGGGACAGGGCGATGGCGCGGGGGATGGTGGTCCCGGGGTCGCGCACCTCCCCGCCCAGTGTCGCCACCCTCGCGTACCCGGCGAACGCGAAGAAGATCATCCCGGCCGCACCCAGCACGCCGAAGGAGCCGGGCCAGGGCCCCAGGCCGTCGACCTCGGCCACGGCCGCCAGCCGGCCGCTGAGCAGCATCGTGACGACGACGGCGGCCAGGACGGCCAGGACCGCGCCCAGCATGAGCTTGAGCACCAGGGTCGAACGTCTCAGGCCCCGGTAGTCGAGGGCGGTGACCGCGACCACCGCTGCCACCGCCAGGGGCTTCTCCCAGCCGGGCAGGACGTAGGCGGCGAAGGTCAGCGCCATGGCGGCGCACGAGGCGACCTTGCCGACGACGAAGGACCAGCCCGCCAGGTAGCCCCACAGCTCCCCCAGGCGCTCGCGCCCGTAGACGTAGGCCCCGCCCGACTCGGGGTGGCGGGCGGCGAGCCTGGCCGAGGAGACGGCGTTGCAGTAGGCGACGGCGCCCGCGATCAGGATGGCCACGGGCAGCCACGCCCCCGCGCCCAGGGCCGCGGGGGCGAAGACGGAGAAGACGCCCGCGCCGAGCATCGAGGCCGCACCGATGGCGACGGCGTCGACGGTACCGAGGACCCTGGCGGGTCTGGCCTGGGGCCCGGAAGGGGTGGTCAACGGGGTCTCCTTGCGTGAGTACTCCCGGCTCGCGCCGGACGGCGACGCGCTTCTCCCCGGAGTTCCTCCGGCAAAAGCACAGCGGTACCTCGGAACGTGACGTCGGGCCTTGTGCTGCTCGGGTGAATCCGCCCCTCGTCGTCCGTTCCCTGGCGGACACGACGAAGTCCCAGCCCGTCCGGGGCTGGGACGTCCCCCCGCCGAGGGGGCGGGAGTCGTGCCCGACTTCCGAGTGTGCCCGATGCCGGTGACCACCGGGTGCAAACCTCCTATGGCGGAGGTGGCCGGTTCCGGACCTCCGGGCGACCCGGGCGGGCGAGCGGCGGCCGTGCCTCCCGGGCGTCAGGTGGGACGCCAGGGGGTCCCGGTGTTGTCGTTGATGTCCTCCGCGGCGACCTGGCGGAGTTGGCGTGAGAGGTCGGAGAGCGCCCGCGAGACCGCGAGTTCCTCACCGATCTCCGGGACGTCGAGGTCGGTGGGGTGCTTGCGCGACATGCCGTGTCCGCGCAGAGCCGTACCGTCGTCGGCCACCAGCCCGACCTCGGCCCAGGTGCGCGCGCTCTCGCCCTCGTTCTCCTCCTCGACGACGACGTCGACGTTCCAGCGCTTGGTCGTGTGCATTGCGTCCGTCCCCTCTGCCTCCGCGCCCGTGCCGCCGGGCGGGTGTTCGATGTGGGCGTCCGGCCCCGGGTAGACCAGGGCGTCGTGCCCGCCTTCGGCGTCGGACCAGTGCACCTGGTACGGGGGCGACCCGCCCGCCCCCCGGATCCCGGTGACGACGCCGGTCCTGCGGTGGGCGTCGTCGCGCGGGCTCTCCACCACCAGTCGGTCCCCTACCTCTGCTCGCATGGGATACCCCACAAACCTCGGATACCTCCATCTTCCGCACTGTCCCGGGCACGGTCTCCGGGGTTGGGGATTTCGTTCCCCCGGGCAGGTGAGGTTTTTGCCGGTACGCGGCGCGCCACGGGCCCTGGTAGCGTCACGGCGTGGCCCAGCACTACTTCGACTCCGACCCCGACGCCGCCAGCCGGCCCTCCACCGCGGACCTGGTCCTGCCGGACCTGCACCTGCGCCTGAACACCGACCGGGGCGTCTTCTCCCCCGACAGGGTCGACCTCGGCACACGCGTGCTCCTGGAGACGGTCCCGGCCCCGCCGGCGGGCGGGCGCCTGCTCGACCTGGGGTGCGGCTACGGCCCCGTCGCCCTGACCATGGCCTCACGCGCCCCGGGCGCGACCGTGCTGGGCGTGGACGTCAACTCCCGCGCCGTGGGCCTGGCCCGGCGCAACGCCTCCGACCACGGGCTGGACAACGTCCGGTTCGCGGTCGTCTCCCCCGAGGGGGAGCCGGTGCCGGAGCAGGACCGGGAAGGGGCTCCCGCGCCCCTGGCCGAGGACCTGCTCGGCCCCTTCGACGCGCTGTGGTCCAATCCGCCGATCCGGGTGGGCAAGGGCGTGCTGCACGCGATGCTGCGCACCTGGCTCGGCCGGCTCTCCCCCGAGGGCGTGGCCCACCTCGTGGTCCAGCGCCACCTGGGGTCCGACTCGCTCCAGAAGTGGCTGGACGCCGAGGGCCTGCCCGCCGAACGTGTGGCCTCACGGGCCGGCTTCCGGGTCCTGGCCGTGCGGCGTTCGGCCGACTGAGAGACGTTTTGCCTGGATGTGTCAGGGGTCATGCGTGCGCGCGGGCCCGCTGACCGGTAGCCTGTTGCGAACATCCGCACACCGGGACCGCCCGGGTACACCCGCTGAGGAACACACCGCAGTTGAGCACGCAGTTGCGCCCCACCGACGTCAAACGCCTCAACCGTGAATGGCGCCGGCGCACCGAGGGGCGACTCGCCCTCATCGTCGAATCCGTCACCCAGCCCTTCAACCTGGGATCGATCCTGCGCACCTGCGCGACCTTCGGGGTGGACCAGGTCTGGCTCACGGGCAACAGCGCGGACCCCGACGACCCCAAGGTCGGCAAGACCGCCCTGGGCACCGCCGCCAAGGTGAGCCACACGCGGCTCTCCTCGACCGCCGAGGCCCTGTCCGCGGCGCGGGCCGACGGCTACAAGGTCGTGGCCGTCGAACTGGCCCGGGGCGCGGTGCCGCTGCACGCGGCCCCCCTGGAGCCTGACGTGTGCCTGGCCGTCGGCGCCGAGGACCACGGCTGCTCCCCCGCCCTCCTGGCGGGCGCGGACGCCGTCACCTACATTCCCCAGATCGGGCGGGTGGGATCGCTGAACGTGGCCGTCGCCACCTCGATCGCCCTCGCCGAGGCCCGCCGTCGCGAGTGGGTCTCCTTCGGCGAAGAGGCCGACGCTCCCGTCGGGAGCTGAGCGTCCGGGAACTTTCCCGGCGGCTTTTTCGTCATTCCATCGCAGTACCAACACCAGTCACACACTCAACGCGTGTCAGCGCAGAGAGAGGAACAGTGGACCCGTCCCGAAGTACCAGCAGCATCCCTCACGGATGCTGTGACCCAGACCTCGACGAGCCTCCTTCTCCGAAGGGCGCGCACCCTCGTAGCAACCAGGATCCGACCACGAACCGGAACCAGGCGGTGCGTGCCCGATGATGAGCACAGTCCTCAGTATCGCCTTCGGATTCCTGGTGGTCTTCCTGATCACCGTGGCGACGGGCTACTTCGTCGCCCAGGAGTTCGGCTACATGGCCGTGGACCGCTCGCGCCTGCGGGCGAGGGCCGCGGCCGGTGACGCAGGGGCCAAACGGGCCCTGGACATCACCAACCGCACGTCGTTCATGCTCTCCGGCGCCCAGCTGGGCATCACCGTGACCGCCCTTCTGGTGGGTTACGTGGCAGAGCCCATGATCGGCCAGGGAATCGGTGAACTCCTCGGCGGCGTCGGGGTGCCCACGGGCGCCGGCGTCGCGATCGGCACCGTTCTCGCCCTTGTCTTCTCCACCGTCATCCAGATGGTCTTCGGTGAGCTCTTCCCCAAGAACCTGGCCATCGCCCGGCCCGAGCCCGTGGCACGCTGGCTGGCGCTGTCCACGGGGATCTACCTCAAGATCTTCGGTCCGGTCATCTGGCTCTTCGACCAGGCCGCGATCCTGCTGCTGAAGGCGGTGCGGATCGAGCCGGTGGAGGACGTCCAGCACGCGGCGACCGCCCGCGACCTGGAGAGCATCATCGCCGAGTCCCGCGAGAGCGGGGACCTGCCCGCCGAGCTGTCCACCCTGCTGGACCGGACCCTGGACTTCCACGAGCGCACCGCCGGGCACGCGATGATCCCGCGTCCGGAGGTCACCACCGTGGAGGAGGGCGACCCGGTCAGCCGGGTCGTCGAGCTGATGGCCTCCGACCACTCCCGCTTCCCGGTCCTGGGCGACGGGGTGGACGACATCGTGGGCGTCATCTGCCTGCGGGACGTGCTCGCCCAGGGCGACCGCGACCTGTCCGACGTCAAGGTCAGCGAGGTGGCCCGGGAGACCGTCATGGTTCCCGCGTCCCTGCCTCTGCCCGTGCTGCTGGACCAGCTGCGCGAGGCGGGCGAGGAGTTCGCCTGCGTCGTGGACGAGTACGGCGGCCTGGCCGGGGTCATCACGACCGAGGACCTGGCCGAGGAGCTGGTCGGCGAGATCGCCGACGAGCACACCCCGGAGGAGGAGTCCCCGTCCTACCTGGACGGCGAGGGCTCCTACCTGGTCCCCGGCGCGCTGCACATCGACGAGGTCGAGCGGCTGATCGGGCACGACCTGCCCGAGGGCGACTACGAGACCGTCGGCGGGCTGGTCATCCACGAGCTGCACCGGCTGCCCGAGACGGGCGACCGGGTGGACATCGCCCTGCCCCGTCCGCCCAGCGCCCATGAAGGCGACCCCGACATGGCGCTGACCCTGATCGTCAACACCGTGCAGAGGCACGTTCCGCACACCGTGGAGCTGCGCCTGCGCGAAGCGGCCGAGAACGGCGCCGAGGAGGTGCGCGCATGAGTGACATGAACGTGTGGGTGGCCATGGCGGTGACCGCGGTCATCATCGCGTTGAGCGCGTTCTTCGTGGCCATCGAGTTCGCCCTGGTGGCGGCCCGCCGCTACCGGCTGGAGGAGGCCGCGGAGACCAGCGCCTCGGCGCGGGCGGCGCTCAAGAGCGCCCGCGACCTGTCGCTGCTGCTGGCCGGATCGCAGCTGGGCATCACGCTGTGCGCCCTGGCGCTGGGCGCGATCTCCAAGCCCGCGGTCCACCACCTGCTGGAGCCGCTGTTCGGCGGCCTGCCCAGCACGGTGGGGTACGTGGTCTCGTTCGTGGTGTCGCTGATCATCGTGACCTTCCTGCACCTGGTCGTGGGCGAGATGGCGCCCAAGTCCTGGGCGATCTCCCACCCGGAGAAGTCGGCGATCATGCTGGCGATCCCGATGCGGGCGTTCATGTGGTTCACCCGCCCGGCCCTGCTGATGCTGAACGGCATGGCCAACTGGTGCCTGCACCGGCTGGGTGTGGAGGCCGTGGACGAGATGTCCTCCGGCCACAACCCGGACGACGTGCGGGAGCTGGTGGAGCACTCCGCCAAGGCGGGCGCCCTGGACGCCGAGAGGCGCGCCCAGCTGGCCACCGCCCTGGAGGTGAACTCCCGCCCGCTGAGCGAGATCGTCACCCGGCGCGAGGAGATCGCCTCGGTCGCCCCCGAGGACGGGGTCGAGGTCATCAAGCAGGTGTCGCGCAGCTCCACGCACCTGAGGCTGGTGGTCATGGACCGCGAGGAGCCCGTGGGCGTCCTGCACGTGCGCGAGGCCCTGACGAGCCCCGCCGGGACGACCGCGGCGGACCTGATGCGCCCCGTGCTCACGCTGCCCTCGGGCACGCCGATGTACGCGGCGATGAGCATCATGCGGGAGAGCCGCAGCCACCTGTCGCTGGTGGAGGAGGACGGCGAGGTGATCGGCCTGGTCACCCTCCAGGACATCCTGGACCGCCTGCTGCTGCTGGAGACGGCCGCCTGACGAGGGCGGAACCGGTGCGTCACGGGGGCCGGGAGGGACCGAGGGGTCCCTCCC